>CAZJBO010000303.1:0-3931 GCA_964544075.1 uncultured Anaerolineae bacterium | reverse complement strand
GCGCGGCACGGTGGCCGCGATATCGGGGGGCATGTAGGCGAAAGCGTCGGACGACGCGATCTTGGCATCAGGCGCGGCGCTATCTGCGTCCAGCACCTGCTTTCGCATAACCGCGAGCAGGTCACCCGACGCTTCACCGAAGGCGGCCAGCGCCTCCAGCGCCTCGCCGTTGAAGGCGGCGGCAGCCGACGCCTTCGCAGCCATGAGCTGCAAAGCGGTCGCCTGAAGCGTGCCGCTGTAAGCGAAGAAGTGCACATCGACCGGTTTGCTCTGGCCGATGCGCCACGAACGGCGCGCGGCCTGTTGGAGCGTGTAGCAAGAGTAGCTCGGAATGCCGTTGAAGATGAGGACCGGGTAGTCCAAGAGGTCAAGCCCGGTCTGGACCAAGCTCGGATTGACGATCAGCACATCACATGCATGCTTAGAAAGCCACTCTTCACGCTCCGACGGCTCCACATCGCTGCGCAGCGTCTGGACACGCAGCCCGCGCGCTTCCAGCAGCGGTGAGAGAAACTTCGCCGGGTTGCGCGTGTGCACCTGTCCGACATAGATCGCCACGGAACGTCCCGCCGCGACCTCGTCCGCCGCCAGCTCAACGATTGCGCATTCTTTCGCGCCCGCGTCGATGTCCAGACCGCCCAGCCAAGTCTTGGCCACGCCGGTTTGTTTGTCCACATGGACGACATCGGTCGTGGGGTTGTCCGGCCAGCCGAGGGCCGCCGCCATCCAGGACGAGAACAAGCTCGCGTGGCCCTGAAAGAGTTCCGCGATGCCCTCGGCGCGCATGGCGTTGAGGCTGTGGTAACACGCCTGGACGTTGGCGTCCATCGTGACCAGGTGGACATGCTCGTCGTACGGAGGCAGGGCAGCGCTGAGCTGCGGTGCGACATCTTCCAGGTGCACGAAGACCGTGTGAGGCAGCATCCAGGCGATGATGCCTGGGCTGACGCCGGGCGCTTCCTTCACCTGCCGCTTGTTGCTTTTGCGGTAAGACCAGGACGAGCCGTACTCGACCGCGCCGATCTTCTCGCGCGTCTCGGTGCTGCCGAACTCGCCGACGAAAGCGTTGAGGTCGTGACGTCCATACGCCGCGCGGAAGCGAGAGAAGAAGCGGTGGTAGAGGTAGAAGACGCTGCTCGCCTTGCCCCCGTAGGGGGTGCCGGAGAGCGCGAAGGCCTTGCGCGCGCCGACGAGCGCGGAGTAAGCGGCGATCGCGCGTTGCGCATCCTTCGCCTTGAAGTCGTGCAGCTCGTCCAGGATGAGGTCATAACGCCCCCGATACCGGCGGCGCAGATACTCGCCGATGGGATACTTGGCCCTGCCGCCTTTGAGCCGCGTGCTCTGCCAGAGCGCGGAGCCGCAGTCAGGGCAGCGGACCGGTTTGGTCGGCGGTGCATCGAGAGGGTGCCCGCAGTGCGGGCAGCGCACGAAACCGCGCCGCGTCTGCGTCACGGCGACCTCCCAACCGCTGCCATCGCGCGAGGTACTGTGGCTTACCACCATGACCGAGGGCTGCGCCGAACGCATGGCCCGGTCCACATCGGCCACCGACTTGACGACGACGGCTGTGATGTAGGGCAAGGCAAGTTCCGCCTCCCGCTGCCACTTCTTGACGAGGTGGGGCGGTGCGATGACCACCAACTTAGAGTTAGGGTTTCCTTTGCGCAGCAAGTGCCAAGCGCCGAGGCTCATAAGCGTCTTGCCGGTGCCACACTCACCGATGAGCAAGGCGGTCTTCTCGCGCTTGACACCGGCGACCAGTGCGGCGGCGGCGTTCATCTGAGCGGGTAGAAGGCCGTCGGTGATCTCCGGATGCGGGCTTTGCACCTGCTCCAGCCGGAGCCGGTCGGCCTGCGAGAGTGCGGTGAAGACAGGCTCCACGTCCGACTTGAAGGCATCGAGCAGCGCGGGCATGGCGCGGTGCAGCACATCGGTGAAGTCGGCATCGCCCGGACGGAGCTGAGAGATATCACCGCCGTCCAAGTCAAGCACGCGCAGCGCGGTCTGAGGAGAGCGGCGGGTGACGTTGTAGATGGAGTCGTTTCGGGTCTCGGTCGACGCCTGGGACACGAACTCGGTCGTGCCTTTCAGTGCCAAACGGCGGCCCTCCATGTCGATCTCGACTTGGTTGATGACGCCGGAGGCCAGCAGAGCCGCGAGATGTCCTGGGCGCAGAGATGCGAGGGGGCGAAGGCCGCGCGCCTCGGTGTGGCGCGCGTCGGCGAGCAGAAGGTGGGGGTCCACGCTCTCGGCCACGGCATCGGCGATCTCCAGGAGGCGCGAGATGCGGCGGATTCGGAAGGTTTCCACGAGCGGCGTTTCGTCGCCGGGGTGCCGATATCGGCTTGACGAGAAGGGTGCGAAGGGGCGGATGGGTGGGGACCAAGCCTCGAAAGGCGTCGGGTCCCATCGGCTTGTGTAGCGATAGGTGTTACGGTTGAGCTTTCGTAGCACGGTGATGACCTGCTTCCATTCGGGGTCAGGTGCCCACCGCGCAAAGAGCAGGTCGAAGTGGTCACCGGTTAGCGCTTCGATCACCTTCAGCGTTGCCTTTTCGGGCAGCACGGTGATGAGGAGGCCGTCCGGTCGCAGATGTGTCGCGGCCAGGCGCGTCAAGTCCACCTCGACGAGATTGTCGTAGGGAGGGTTGGAGTAGACGATGTCGAAGCCGGAGCTACGCAGCGCCTCGGCGGGGCCATGCAGCACCTGCGCGCTGCCGAGGCGCGCGCGCGCGGTGTCGCAGCGGCCAGGGTGCAGCTCGACGCCGAAAGGCTTGGCATTCCAAGCGAGCGCGAGCGCGTCCAGGGCGAGGGCCTCGCCGCAGAAGGGGTCGAGGAGGGAGTAGGGTCGAAGGGTGTAGAGATGTGAGGCGTGGTCGAGGGAGGCGGGCTTGATTAACCCGGCGACCGCCGAGGTGTTGGGGTCGGAGAGACGATAGTAGCCGCCCTTGATGAGGCTCATGAAGCGGGCCATTATGCCACCTCCTCATAACCGGCATCGAAGGCGAATTCGTCGTAGGCGTCGCCAAGCACGGCACGTTGGATGAGAGGTTTCCAGAGATCGCTACCTACATCCGGCACGGCGAGGTATTCACCATTGCCGACCAACACGTCGAGCGTGTAGTCCGCCAGGATCGGCAGCAAAGGTTGAGGCGGCAGAGGCCACCTGCGACCGACGTAAGCGCGCACGCAGACTTCGGTGTTCGGCACCACGTTGGGCCGGGCGAGCAGCCACCATTCGGCGCCATCCTGTATGCCCTTCTCGACGATGGCGAGCTTATTGCTAAGGCGATAGCGTGTCTGCATGACGGTCACATAGGCGTGAGAGTAGCCGTGATGGTGCATTGCGCCCCACATGGCGCGCAGGCTTGTGTGAGCCGCGACGAGGCCGAGCAGAGCGATGTTGTCATGCAGGACGGCCAACGAGAAGACCACCCCGGTGAAGTCACCGGGCAGGGTTGCGATAGTAGTAGACCTAAACAGAGTTTTTCCCATTTTCACATCCTCCTGTGGGAATTATTCGTCTGATTCCCCCGCGAAATGCCGGGGAACAGTGATGACGAACCGACCGCACAGATGTGCAGACCGGTGCGTTACCCAGGAAGATGAGAGAAGAGAGAGGAGGGGGAAGGGGGAGGGCAGCAGCCCATCCCCCTAAGATGCAAGGTCAGTCGGCGGGCACATAGCGTGCCGTGCACCAACCGTTGGGGCCGTCGCCCTTGCGGGGGCAGTAGAAGCCGGGGTGATGCTTGGACGGCGTGAGCGGCGTGCCGTGGATCGAGCAAACCGGCGTGCCGTCGTCGGCGAGATAGGCGTTGGTCAGCGCGCCGTCACCGTTTGAGGTTGAGGCGTGACCGTTGCCGTTGTGGTTGGCGTGGCCGTTGGCGTGACCGTTGCCGTTGTGGTTGGCATGGCCGTTGTTGCCGTTGTGG
>CAZJBO010000302.1:0-3965 GCA_964544075.1 uncultured Anaerolineae bacterium | reverse complement strand
GGTCAAGCGCCCCCGGTTGGCGGCGAAGAGGGCCGGCGTATGGTCGAGATTATGGAGATGGTGTGGGAGAGAGCACGGACCGATGGTCTGACCTTTGACGCGCCCAAGCCGCCCAAACCGATCACCGCGCCGCAGTCCGCGATCGAGCACAAGTTGGTGGACGAGGGCGCCCTCACCGGCAAGACGGTCTTCGTCACCGGCGCGACCGGCTTCTTGGGGTCGAACCTGGTGGGTGCGCTGGCGCGTTGTGGCGCGAAGGTGCGCGCGCTGGTGCGTGATCTGAGCACAGTCTCGCCGACGCTGGAGAAGCAGGCCACGCTCATCAAGGGTGATGTGCGCGATACAGAGGTGATTAAAGAGGCGGTGCAGGGTGTCGATATTGTCTATCACTGCGCCGCGATCACACGGAACCGGGTGCGCTGGGATGTGCACTACGATGTCAACGTGCGCGCCAGCGAGGAGCTGTTCAAGGCGGCGCTGGCGGCGGGCGTCAAGCGCGTGGTGCACGTGAGTTCGGTCGCAATCTACGGTGTGAGATATCCGATAAAGAGCGGCACGGTACACGAGACGGCGCCCTATGCGACCGACGCGGACAAGTGGGGTTACTATATGCTCTCGAAGCGCGACGCGGACAAGCTGGCGCTGCGTTATGCCAAAGAAGAGGGCTTGCCGGTCAGCGTGCTGCGCTTGGGCATTCTCTATGGGCCGGGACGCCGTGCGCCGGGGCGCGGTCTGCTGCGCATGGGGCTGGCGCGCTTCTTGATCGGGAACGGGAAGAACCGTATGCCATACACCTACATCAGCAACGCGGTTGATGCGGTGCTGCTGGCAAGCGTCGTGCCCGACGCGGTCGGCGAGGCATACAACATCGTCGATGAGCCACAGGTGAGCGCCCACAGCGTGACGAAGCAGAACATCAAGATGACCGGTGCGCGCGAGGTCGTGGTGCCGATTCCCCCCCTACTGCTGGGCGCGCTCGCCAGCTTCTTTGAATGGCGGAGCAACAACGCAAACGCCAATACTCCGCCTCCGCTGACACACTTCGTGGTCGATAGCGCGGTGCGCGATATTTGTTACGACACCGGCAAGGCCAGGACAGAGCTAGGCTGGGAACCGGAGGTCCCGCTTGAGGTAGGCCTCCGCGCGACGCTGGACAGCCAGGGCTAAGAGGGGCAAAATGGGGAAGGGGGTTAGGCATCTGCCGTACCCCTGCCGGACACATGCGCAACGTACTCGTAACCTACTAAAGGAGGCAACCATGCCCAAGTTCTTGAACAAATATACCCGGAAGATTCACCGTTGGTTGGTGATCCCGTTTGTCATTGTCGTCTTTACGTTGACGTTTATCATCGGCGCGCCGGCAGGCCCTGCCGGGGGCGGCGGGAATATGCAGTGGCTGCGGCAGCTGCAACAAGTCTTGATGTTCTGTTTAATCGTTACAGGGGTTTACCTCTTCTTGCTGCCATACCTGACCAAGTGGCTGCGGAAACGGCGCGGGAAGAAGAAGTAGCCTGGGTGCACTAAAGCCGCTCCCCTGATAACGCGCGCCGTTCGGCAAGGTCGGCATTAGCCGGCGCATCACCCTTAGCGCCTGGGGCCAGGACCCCAGGCGCGCCATAATCGAGGTCGCCCATGACAAAGGTGTGCATGATCGTTCACCAATACTACTACCGCGATTCTCGCGTCCGGCGCTACGCCGAGGCGTTGGTCGAGGCCGGCACAGAGGTCGATGTGATCTGTGTGCGCGCGCCCCATCGCCCCCACCGCGAGATTCTCAAAGGCGTGCGGGTGTTCACGATCCCGCTTGACCGGGGCTACAAGAAGGGCATGGTGAGCTACCTGATCGAATACGCGATCGCTCTAGTCCTATATACCCTGTGGTTGCTGCGCCTATATATCCAAAACCACTATGACCTTATCCATGTGCACAATATGCCCGACTTCTTGGTGTGGTCGGCGTTGCTGCCGCGCATCTTCGGCGCGAAGCTCATCCTCGATGTCCACGACCCCACGCCGGAATTCTATATGTCGAAATATCAGAAGCCGGCGGATAGCCGCGTGGTGCGCATTATGCGCATCCAGGAGCGCGGCGCAGCGCGGCTTGTGCACGCGGTCATCGCGGCGAACAATAACTTCAAGGCTAACCTGGCCGCGCGTGGCATCCCGGCAGATAAGATCACGGTGGTGCACAACCTGCCCGACCTCAAGGTCTTCGACCGCGCGAAGTTCGCAGCAGAACGCAGCCGTGCGCGTGAACACTTCACCCTGCTCTATCCCGGCACGATCGCGCCGCGCTATAATCTCGCTTTGGCGATCCACGCCATCCCCATGCTCGCTCCGCACATCCCGAACCTCCGCTTGGTCATCATCGGGCCAAAGGTGGACCATACCGACGAACTGATGGCCCTGGCGAACACGCTTGGCGTCGCCGACTATGTCGAGTTCCCCGCATCGGTGCCCGCCGACCAGGTGCCCGGCCTCATCGCCCAAGCCGATATCGGCATCTATCCGGCGCTCCCGGACGCGCATATGGATATCGCGGTGCCCTCAAAAGTGCTGGAGTACGCCGTGATGGGCATCCCGATCGTGGCGTCTCGGCTCACGGTGTTGAAAGAACTATTCGCCGAAGATGCCATCTGCTTCTTCACGCCGGGTGATGTGGCAGAGTTCATGGGCTGTGTGCGTGCGCTATACGATGCACCGGCCAAACGTGCGCGCCTGGTGCGCAATGCCGATACCTCTTTTGTCGAGACACACAGCTGGGCACAAGAGCGACAGGCATACTTCGACTTGGTGGAGAAGCTGTTAACATAGCAAAGGGGTTAGCATGACTCAGCAACGCTTATGCACATTTGGACGGCTTGCACTTCTGCTCGGCATTCTATGCAGCCTGAGCTTCGGCGGCGCAGTGCTCCCCGGTGTGGCACAGGACGGCGCCGAACCCGCCCCCTCCCATCCCCGCCTGTTTTTCGACGCCGACGATATCCCTGCGCTGCAAGCACAAGCCGATACCACGCATCGGGCGATCTGGCTGCCCATCCAAGAGTTCGTCGATGCCCAGCTCGACACCGAACCACTGCCCGTCGCCCCGCCGGATGGCGACCTGGAATTCTATAAAAACCAGGGTGACCAGATGATCGCTATGTCCTTCGTCTGCATCATCGCTGCGCGTGAGGATTACTGCGATCTGGCGAAGGCATACTTGCTCGCCCACGCCGATTGGCAGCAGTGGAGCGAGAACAACGAGAGCAGCTTGGGGCTTTTCCACATGCTGCAAGGTAACGCGATCGCCTACGATTGGCTCTATGGGCGGCTCACATCCGAAGAAAACGCGCGCGTGCGCAGCAGCTTGGTCACGTGGGCGCGCCACCTGTACGCGGCCAGCGCGCAAGATTACCGGGACGATTGGGATAACTGGTGGCGGCAGTCATACATGCAAAACCACTACTGGACCGCCAACAGCGCGTTGGGGCTGGCGGCGTTGGCGCTTTGGGACGACCCCTACAATGCCCCTTGCTCGGTCAGCACGACGGGCACGGTCAATTTGCGCGGCGGGCCGGGCACCAACTACGAGGTGATCGGCAAGCTGGAGGCCGGGCAGAGCCATGAAGTTATCGGCTATACCCTCAGCACCGATAGGTTCGTCTGGTGGCAGCTGGCGGAGGGCGGTTGGGTGCGCTCTGATGTGGTGAGCGACGCGGGGGGCTGCGAAGCCGACTTGTTGCTCGAAGCGCAGAGCTGGATCGACTTCGCGCGCGCGCGCCTCACCATCGGGCGCGATATCTTGGATGGGATCGGTGACGGCAGCTGGCACGAGGGCATCTCCTATCAGAACTATATGCTCACAATGTCGTTGCCCTTCATGTTCAATCTGCGCCGCCTCCAGGGAGTCGATATCTTCCCCCACCGCTACTTACAGAACTACGTCTATTGGCGGCTCTACAACCAGCTCTCCAACGGCGATT
>CAZJBO010000301.1:0-3966 GCA_964544075.1 uncultured Anaerolineae bacterium | reverse complement strand
CGTCAGGTAGTTACCTCAATCCGAGCATATCCGATTCTGAGCCACGCCGCCTTTTGTGATATAATTGCTTCTGTTGCACTTCAGTTTATACATTACTACAGAAAGGAATATCGGGTTATGCTGGCGACCATTGCATCTTGTGCCGTCGTTGGACTCTACGGGGTGCCGGTTCAGGTCGAAGTGGACTTCAACCCCAACAGTCTCCCCGCGTTTACCGTCGTTGGGCTGCCCGATAAGGCTGTGCAGGAGAGCCGCGAGCGTGTGCAATCGGCGATCCGCAACACCGGCTTGCTCTTCCCGATGAAGCGCTACACGGTCAACCTGGCCCCGGCAGACTTGCGCAAAGAAGGCCCGGCCTATGATCTCCCCATCGCGTTGGGCGTCTTGGCATCGACCGGACAGGTGCCGCCGGAGGCATTGGAAGGCGCGTTCTTTGTCGGCGAGCTTTCACTCGACGGCAGCTTGCGACCGGTGCGCGGGGTGCTCTCTATGGCAGAGATGGCGCGCGCCGAGGGCTGCGAGACTATTTACGTGCCGGTCGATAATGCCGCCGAAGCCGCGCTCATCCCTGAGCTGGACGCAATCCCGGTACCTACGCTGGGCCACCTAGTCGAACATCTCTTTGACCTTCAGCGCATCCCACCATATCACCACGATGCAGTGCTATCGTCGGCACCGCCGACTAACTTGGTCGATTTCGCCGACATCAAGGGGCAAGAGCACGTCAAACGTGCTTTAGAGGTCGCCGCCGCCGGTGCACATAACGTGATGCTCTCCGGGCCGCCCGGCGCGGGCAAGACGTTGATGGCGCGCGCGATGCCGGGCGTGCTGCCGAAGATGAGTATTGAAGAAGCGTTGGAGGTGACGCGCATTTACTCGGTGGCGGGGATGCTCGCGTCCGGCGATGCGTTGGTTAGCTACCGTCCCTTCCGTAACCCGCACCATACCATCAGCCATGCCGGGTTGGTGGGTGGTGGACAGTGGCCCCGGCCCGGCGAGATTAGCTTGGCACACCGGGGAGTGCTCTTTCTCGACGAGCTGCCGGAGTTCAACAGCCGTGTGTTAGAGGTGCTGCGCCAACCCATCGAGGATAAGCAGGTCACGATCAGCCGCGCGCAAGGCACGCTAACCTTCCCGGCCAACTTCATGCTTATCGCTGCGATGAACCCTTGTCCCTGTGGGTATTATGGCGACCCGGAACGGGAATGCACTTGCTCGCGCGGGATGATCGACCGTTACCAAAAGCGTATATCCGGCCCGTTGCTCGACCGCTTCGACATCCATGTGGAGGTGCCGCGCGTGGACTATGACAAGCTCACCGACGACCGGCGCGGCGAGGCCTCCGAGGTGATCCGGGCGCGCATCGAGCAGGCACGCCAACACCAGCGTGCGCGCTTCGCCGATAGCGAGTATCTGCATTCCAATGCCGATATGGGGCCGCGCGAGATACGGGAAGTGTGCCAGACGGATGAGGCGGGCCAAAAGCTCCTAAAGGCGGCGCTCCAGCAGATGCAGCTCAGCGCACGGGGATACCACCGTATCCTCAAGCTATCACGCACCATTGCCGATCTCGCCGACAGCGATACGATTGAGTTGGCACATCTGGCCGAGGCGATACAATATCGTCCTAAGCGCCAGGTCTTCTAGGCGCTCTGGGATTAAAATAAAAACGGTGTGTCTGTAACTACTTGGCCGGTTCTGCCTTCGGGCCTAATGCTAAAAATCCCCGGCTGCGCAGTTTCGAATATTGGCAAGTCAAAGTGATGCGTAGGAGCTATCGTGCATTACAGCAACAAACCCTGGCTGCGACATTATGACCCGCATGTTCCCCACAGCATCGATTACCCTGACCAAACCCTACATGCCTTCATTGAGGCCGCCGCTGCCGACACCCCTAATGCGACTGCCGTCATCACGACCGCCGCGTTGCCGCTGCTGGGCCGCCAAACCGCCACCTTGAGCTATGGTGCGCTCAACGCGCAAGCTGACGCGCTCGCGGCGGGCTTGATAGAGTTGGGGCTTGGGAAGGGCGAGCGTGTGGCGTTGGTATTGCCGAACTGCGCTGCCTTCCTCATCGCTTTCTATGGCGTGTTGAAAGCCGGCGGCGTCGTGACGGCGGTCAACCCGACCTTCCCGGCATTGCGCATCAAGCAGCAGTTGACCGACAGTGATGCAAGGTTCGTCATCACGCTGAGCGCATTCTATACCACCGTCAAAGCCATTCAAACCGAGACGCGCGTCAGGCAGGTCATTGTAACCAACATCAAAGAATACTTGCCGCCGACGGCAAAGCTCTTGTTTACGCTCTTCCGCGAGAAGAAGCAAGGCCATGCTATCACCAAGCGCCCGCAAGACTACTGGTTACAAGATGTGCTGGCACAATACGCCGGGCGGCGACCTGCCGTTGCGGTCACCGCCGACGACATCTGCATCTTCCAGTTCACCGGCGGCACAACCGGAATGCCAAAAGCGGCCATCGTTGCACACCGCGCGCTGGTCGCCAACACCCTCCAGTGTTGCGTCTGGGTCACACCTGAGCAGGCCGCGAGAGAACATGCTTTCTTGGCTGCGCTGCCGCTCTTCCATGTGTACGGGTTGATAACCATACTGAGCTTTGCGGCGGCCTTTGCCGCTCCGTTGGTCATGGTGCCAGACCCGCGCGATACCGAAGAACTCTTGCAGTGCATCGAACATTACCGATGCGACGCCTTCATGGGTGTGCCGGCTTTCTATAATGCGATCAACAACCATCCCAAGAGCGATCAGTATGATCTTTCTACCGTGAGTACCTGCATCAGCGGCGCTGCGCCCCTGCCGCCCGACACTAAAGCGCGCTTCGAGGCGTTAACCGGAGGAAGTTTGCTCGAAGGCTACGGTATGAGCGAGATGCCCAGCGTCACCCACATCAACCCGGTGTTGGGTGATAACCGCACCGGCTCTATTGGTTTGCCTATCCCCGATGTGGAATGTCGTATCGTGAGCATTGAGGATGGTGTGACAGACGTGCCGGTTGGAGAGATCGGTGAGATGGTCGTCACCGGGCCACATATCATGGAGGGCTACTATCGGACGACCGACGAAACCACGCCCGCCATCCGCACCGATGCCGACGGCAAGCGATGGTTCTATACCGGCGATATTGCCTATATGGATGAGGACGGCTACTTTTACCTCGTGGACCGCAAGAAAGACACCGCCATCATCGGCGGTTTCAAAGTCTATCCGGCAAACGTCGAGAAGGTATTGTTAGAGCTACCACAAATCGCCGATGTTGCTGTGGCCGGCATCCCACACCCTAACCCGCGCAAGGCAGGGCAAGAGGCGCTCAAGGCCTGGGTGGTGCTAGAACCGGGGCAGGCCATTGACGCAGAAGCTATCATTGCGTATGCGCAAACCAAACTGGTCTACTATGAAGTGCCGCACCGCTTCGCTTTCGTGGAGGCTTTGCCCAAATCCATCGTAGGCAAAACGCTGCGCCGCGCGTTGGTAAAAGCGCATATCGAGCAAGAGACCCACGCGCAGCCAAGCCGCGCGTAGGTGTATGACATCTTAAAGGTCCCGGACTTCCAGCTTTGCCAACACCACATCGGTGAAAGCCGAGGTGCTCAGAGGCGCCTTGCCCGGCTCGCCGATGTCGGCAGTCCGCGCACCCGCCGCCAAAGCCGCCTCGACCGCCGCCTCGACCGTCTGGGCTTCGGCCTCCATATCCAAGCTGTGGCGCAGCAGCATCGCCGCGCTCAAGATCGTGCCGATGGGATTGGCGATACCTTGCCCGGCGATGTCCGGCGCCGAGCCGTGTATCGGCTCATAGACGCCGAAAGTGCCCTCCGCCAGGCTCGCCGAGGGCAGCATCCCCAACGACCCGGCCAGCACCGAGGTCTCGTCTGAGAGGATGTCACCGAACATATTGCCGGTCACTACCACATCATAGCTGCCCGGCCAACGCAGCAAGTTCATCGCACAAGA
>CAZJBO010000300.1:0-3969 GCA_964544075.1 uncultured Anaerolineae bacterium | reverse complement strand
GTGGTGAACAGCTTATGAGCAATGCTACGAACACAAACGCCGACGCAGAGTTGGCCGCTGTCATCTTGACACACAACGAAGAAAAACACATTGTGGATTGTGTGCACAGTGTAGCTTGGACGGGCAACGTGGTAGTGCTCGACACAAACAGCACCGACAACACCGTCGCCCTGGCCACCGCGCATGGCGCACATGTCATCGAGCACGAGTTCGAGAACTTCGCCCAGATTCGCAACGTGGCGCTAGATGTGGTCGAGGCCAAATGGATATTATTTGTCGATGCCGACGAACGCATAACACCGGAGCTGGCAGAGGAGATCATGGCAGAGCTGCACGCACCCTCCGCCGATGGCTATTGGATTCCGCGCCATAATTATATCTTCGGGCGGCTGACGCTGGGCGCGGGCTGGTTCCCAGACTATCAAATGCGGCTGCTGCGCCGAGGCTGTGTGCGCTACGAACGGGCGGTGCACGAGATAGCGGTGCTGGACGGGAACGCGGCCTACCTGCAAAACCCCATGATACATTACAACTACGACACGTTAGCGCGGTTCAAGCAAAAGCAATCCAAATACCTGGAATACGACGCACAGGTCCTAAAGGAACAAGGTGTGCGTCCCAAGCCCTACACATGCTTTACACAGCCGTTCCGCCACTTTTGGTATCGCTTCGTCACCCTGAAGGGCTACCGCGACAAGCTGCACGGGCTGCGGCTCAGCGCGCTAATGGCGTGGTACGAATACCGAAAGTATGCGCGGCTGCGCAGCCTGCTGACAGAGGAGTAAAGCGCCTATCACCGGGACCGCTTTAGAATCTCCGCAAGCGCATACAGCCCCCCACTGACCAGACCATGCCCGCCCAGCACTACCGGGATCGGCGCATTCGCCGCCGCCACCGTGAAGCGCCGAAGCCAGGGGTCTTGTACTACATCCGACGCGAATGTATCGGAGGCAAAGCGCTCTGCTGCGCCGGGCCATATGCCCCGGTGCGCCATCAACACACGGCTATCAATCAACACAGCGTCGGCCATCTCTGCCAAGTCTGCAAAGAAGGCCTCCGGCCCGCCCCGGTCCAGCATCAGGCCCAACAGCGAGCGTGCCTCGCCGCGCGCCACGCGCCCGCTCGCCACCATACCGCGCTCTTCCGAGAAGACCCGAATCCAGATGCGTGTGGCCTTGCTCAGAGCCTGCCACGCCAGCGGTGCGACCCGCCCGATGATGGCAAGCTGGCTGCCCTCGAATGTGGCTACTTTGAGGAGGGCAGAAAGCTGTACACGGTGGAGCGGGGCAAACGGCGCGCTCTGCAACAACCGCGCCAAACGGGGCCGGACGTCGGGGTGCAGCGCGAGCAAGGCAAGGTCGGTGGGCGTGTCGATGTCCATACTGGCGCTGGGCTGCAGCGCCGCCAACACGCGCACATCATAATCGGCCTCGTGTTCGAGCAGCCACGCCAGGCTGTTATCACGGTCTACTGCATCGAGCGTCTGTCGGGCGCTCTGTGCCTGGGTCAGGCCGAGCCAATCGCTGGAATGCCGGTTGTTGGTGAGCGCCACGGGCAGATGACGGCGCATGTCGAGCATCCGCACCAACAGGCGCAACATCTCCCCGTCGAGCAGAGGCGCGCTCGCCCCACCGAAGTAAAACACCTGGTCGAGCTTGTAGCGTGTGATGATATCGGCCAAGCGGCGGCCAAAGTGAAAGGGCGCGCCGGGAGGGTCTACGTCACAGATGACGTCCACGTCGTCGGGAAGCCAGCCGAGAGGTACGCCGTTGCTCTCGGCTGGGGCGGCAACGATGATCGGTGATATGCCTTCCGCATGGAGTAGATCTACCAGGTCGAGGGCAGCAGCGCGCTGTGCACGTATGAGCAGGCGTTCGAGGTTCGAACTGCCCCCAGGCCCGACCATGATGACGGCAGCAGTAGTATCGGACATGCGTTTTTCCTTAGTTTGCGCATCGGTTGCAGTTGGAAGCATAGAGATATAGCAAGACGGGGGTCCCGCCGGCAGCGAGACCCCCGTGCAAGGCAACCCGGCTATTCTTCGACCGGCTCCAATAGGCCATAGTTACCTTCTTCGCGCCGGTAAAGCACGCAGATGCTGCCGGTGTTGGCGTTGAGGAACACATAGAAAGAGTGCCCCACTTCCTCGATGCGTTCCATCGCCTCGTTCTCGTCGATGGGGACAAGTGTCAAAGGTTTGCGCCGCACAATCTCCATCTTGGCTTCGTCTTCCTCTTCCTCTACCTCGTCCAGCGGCAGCGGCTCGGCGTCCTCAAACCATGCCATCTCTTCGGCGCGGCCCCGACGTTTGCGTTTGCCTTTAAAGCTGCGTATCTGCCGGTACATCTTGTCGAGCACCGAATCGACGGCGGTGAGGAGATCGGTTTGTCGCTTATCCTCGGCGCGCAAGATGCGTCCGCGCCGGTGGCGGATGGTAAGCTGAGCAACCGGACGTGCACCGGTCTTCTTCCGGTGTTCGGCGCTCAGGTCTACGCGGGCCTCCTCGATGCCCGGCAAGTAGCGGTCGAGCTTGCCTACTTTCTTTTCGATATAGTCTTGGAGCTGGGAGGGTAAATCGATATCGCGGGCGTGGATGGTAATCTCCATTGGATGCCTCCTAAGATACTACCGAACAAAAATAAGATTGAAGTACTTCACTTCAGGACCGGCGCTCTGTCTTGCAGCGGCAGGTCATGGTGTCCGGGGGCACATGCCAAAGCAAGCGCCCACACAGCGGTGGCCCCGGCGCGGCGCAGTGCTTCGGCGCCGGACGATAGGGTCGCCCCGGTGGTAAACACATCGTCTACTAAGACTATATCGCGTCCGTTAACCAGGTCGCGCGGGGCCGAGAACGCGCCCTTCATGTTCCGACGGCGTGCGGCGGCGTTCAGCCCCACCTGGGGGCGGGTGTCGCGCAGACGGACCAACGCATCTTCCACCATATCACGGTCCAGGCGGACGGCTAATGCCTGGGCGAGCAGGGTTGCTTGGTTATACCCGCGCCAACGCTGGCGGTTGGGGTGGAGGGGCACCGGGACGATGATGACAGTCTCCGGAAGCTCCGGGGGGCAGGGGAGCAGCCCGGCCAACAGGTCGGCCAATGCTTTCTGTCCCTCATATTTGAAGGCATGGATGGCGTGCCGCCAAACGCCTTTGAACTCTCCGGCGGCGTAGAGGCCGTTAAGGTAGGGTGCGGTCAGAGAAAGAGGCGGGGTGCGCAGTGCATCAAGGCAAGCGGCACAAAACAAATCCCCCACGCGCCCGCACCCAACACACTGCGCCGGGAAGACAAGATCAAGCGCGGTGCAAAGCAGCCCGTGGGCGAGACGCCGGAGGTGTTTATAAGCAATGGTTTGATGCAAAGTGTTCTCACATACCCATGTGTCGATTACATCATCCCCCCAACACCGAGGTCCATCACCTGCAAGACGGCTGGCCCCATCAAGACGATATAGATAGAGGGGAAGATGAGGATGACCAGGGGGATGACCATTTTAACCGGGGCTTCTTGTGCTTTTTGCTGGGCACGCTGGCGGCGCTTGACGCGCATCTGGTCGGACTGGATGCGCAGTATCTTTGCCATACTCACGCCGAGCTGCTCGGCCTGGACGATGGCAGCGACGAAGGTTGTCACGTCGCTTACGTTCATGCTGTTCGCCATATCCTTCAGGGCCTCGCGGCGGAGCTTGCCGAGCTGTATCTCTTGGAGCACGCGGCCAAAGGCCAACGCCAGGTCGTTATCCCACTTCGAATACACTTTGCCCATCGCGCCGTCGAAGCCCAGCCCGGCTTCCACGCAGATGGTGAGCAGGTCGAGGGCGTCCGGCAGAGCTTTTTGGATGCCGTCTTGACGACGTTCGATCTGGCTCTTGACCTGTAAGAGCGGCAGCATAAAGCCCAGGGCGGCGCCGCCGGCGGTGAACATGAAGACGTTTTTGGCGCTCTGCTTTGCCACAACGCCCATGATGA
>CAZJBO010000299.1:3614-3986 GCA_964544075.1 uncultured Anaerolineae bacterium | reverse complement strand
CATCGCCGATACCTTAACACGCTTTGCCATCCGCCCTCTGCTCCGGCTCAACGCCCTGCCCACCGATGGCATCGCGCTGCATCATGGCCCCCCGGCGGCCCTACAGTTCCGCGAGATCGGCGAATATCTCTCGCGGGTTGCCGGTGCCGGTCTGCTCGACGCGGAAGGCGACGGAGGCTTGGAGGATTGGGTGCGGGCGTTGGTCGAGGCCCCCGCGCGTCCTGTCGCCCGGCAAGCACAGAAAGAAGATGAAGATGATGAAGATAAGGAGGTGAGATGAAACCCGGTGCACGTTTGAAGTTGGTCGAGCGCTTCGGCTCTCCCGACCCCGCCGGGTGGGTGCGCATACTGCCGCTGGGCACCTTCGCACGC
>CAZJBO010000299.1:0-3604 GCA_964544075.1 uncultured Anaerolineae bacterium | reverse complement strand
GAGATGGCCGCGCACTTCGGCAGCGTGCCGGAGACCGGTGTGCCGGTCACCCGCGCGCACGACGACAGCGCCGGTAAAGTCGGCGACCTCGAAGCGCTCGAAGCGCGCCCCGATGGGCTGTGGGGCCGCATCCGCTGGACTCTTGTCGGGGCAAGGCTGCTGGCCGAGGGTGCCTTTCGCTACCTTAGCCCGGAAATCGTTTGGGGTCCCACCGATTATGACGGACGGCGCGTGCGCAATGTGCTCACCGGTCTATCGTTGGTGAACCGGCCCTTCTTTGGCCGCCCGGTGAGCCTCTTTTGGCTGCGCCCGGCCAAGCAAAGCTATCAACATAAGGAGAGTATCTACATGGAAGAACCTGTACCAAACACTTCTGACGAACAAGGCCCGCCCGACGCCGCGCCACAAGCACCCGCCCCGCCGCGCGGCCTCATCGACCGCCTCTTCGACTGGCTGGCGACCCGGCTGATCGCGTGGCTGTGGCCGAAGGGCCGCCAGGCGATGGCGCGCGTCGAGCAGTTGGATGCGCAAGAGGCACAGTATGCCTTGCGGCAGCATTTCGGCGCGCTGGAGAACGCCGGGCTGGGCGCGGGCTGGACGGCACGGCTCGCGCGTCTGGCGCGCACCGATGCCGCGCTCGCCGACGAGATCGCGACGAAGTTCCAAGCCTTGCTGACCCAGAACGCCCATGCTGCGCTCTTTAACGAGATCGGCATCAGCGGCGCGCAGGCCGCCGGCCCGGTCGAACGCTTCAACGCGGCGGTCAAGACTGCGGTGCACAGCTATGGCCTTAGCTATGCCGACGCCGGTCAGAAGGTCGCCGTCGAGCAGCCGGAACTCTATGCGGAATACCGGACGGCGGTTACGAACCGTCTATAGAGCACGTCGGCTTTGGCCGATACATCACATTTAGCGCAAAGGAGAAAAATCTATGGCATCCGATCACGTGACCCTACGCATCCCCGGCCTCTGTGCCGGTGCAGATTTGAGCGCCAAGCAGTTTTGTGCGGTGAAGGCCGCCAGCACTGCCGGTGAGGTTGTAGCAGTGAGCGCCGGGAGCGACGACTGCATCGGCATCCTCTACAACACGCCCGGTGATGGCGCAGCGGCAGAGGTCGCCGCCGGTGGCCTTCTCAAGGGCAAGGCCGGTGGCAGCATCAGCGCCGGCGCCCTGGTGAGCTTTGGCAGCAGCGCTACCCTCGTCGCCGCCGACAGCACATCCAACATCGTCATCGGCTACGCAGTCGAGGCCGCCGAAAGCGGCGACGTATTCTCGTTCGTTTGGCAGCGCAGCCGCTATTAGGCAGAGAGGTAAAACATGGCACAACCTACACGCAACGACGTTCATATCGATACATTCCTAACCGAGATGTCGGTGGCGTATCGCAACGCAAACACGGCCTTCATCGCCGACGCGGTCTTTCCGCCGGTGCCGGTGGCGAAGGACAGCGGCAAGTATCCCGAATATACCCGCGATTACTGGCTGCGCGTCGAGATGAAGATGCGCGCCTATGGCGCCGAGCATCCGCGCGCCGGTTACCCCATCAGCTATGGCACATATAACACCGAGCAGTTCTCGCTAGAGCACGCCATCCCCGACGAGATCGCCGCCGCCGCCGACAACCCCATCGACCTAGACCGCGACGGTATGGAGTGGTTGACGCAGCAGATGTTGCTCAAGCGCGAGCTGAGCTTCGCCGCGAACTTCATGAAGACCGGCGTCTGGGGCACCGATGACACCCTGGCCACCGATTGGAGCGACGGCGATAACAGCGACCCCATCGGGGATGTGCGCACCGCGCGCCGCATCATCGCACAGGCGATCGGTCGCCCGGCAAACACTATGGCGATGGGCCTCATCGTGCACGACGCGCTGCTGTGTCATCCGGACATCCTGGAACGGGTGAAGTATTCAGAGGCCGCCACGATGGAGAACATCAATTCGGCGCTGGCGGCGGTCTTCGGCATGGAGCGCTACCTGGTGAGCGAGGCGATCTATGCCACGAACAAGGAGGGCCAGTCCGCCAGCCTTAGCCCGGTCATCGATGATGATTGCTTGGTCTGTTACGCGAACCCCACGCCGGGCCTGCTCTCGCCGAGCGCGGGCTATAGCTTTGTCTGGCCCGATGGCGGCGGCGCGGGGAGCATCTACCGCTGGCGCGACGAGCGTGTCGAGAGCAATGTCTTGCGTGCCAAGATGCAGTATGACCAGAAGCTCGTCTCCGGCGATGGGGGCTATTTCTTTAGCGATATTGTCTGACCACCGCCCAGGCGCTGCCCTAAGCTCTGCTCGGCATCGGGCCTGGTGGGGACAGCGCCTCACTGTCTTACATTCAGTGTAAAGAGTAAGGAGTGTAGATATGTTGACCGGAAGCGTATACATCGGGGCGGTGGGCGCCGAGACCCAGCCCGTCTCGGCCATCGTCGGCGTGCTCGGCATAAGGCGGCGGCAGGGCGACGGCGCGCCCGTGATCCTGACCCCCACCAAAGGTTACGAGGGGCGCCAAAAGCTCATTGAGGGCTTCTTGGCCTCAGACCACAGCTTCATCTTGCTGCTCGACTTGGATATGCAACACCCGCCGGACCTGCTGGAAAGGCTGCGGAGCCACGGGCGGGCCTTCGTCAGCGGCTTGTATATGAAGCGCACCTACGCGCCGGTTCAACACGTCTGGTTTGCCGACGACCCCCAGTTCAACTGGCCGATGAAGCCACTTATGCATAAACCGGCACCGGGCCGTTTGCTGCGGCTTGGCGCGACAGGCTGGGGCGCGGTGCTCATCCACCGCTCGGTGTTCGAGCGCGTCGCTCTGTTGCTGAAGGGCGAGCCGTATGTCATTGAGGACGATATGGACGTTTGGCCTTACGACCTTATGGCCGTCATGCGCGGGGAAGAGGCGCTGCGCCCTCTCCGCGCCACCAAAACCGACGTCATCGGCTCAGACATACGGTTCTGCTTCTTCGCACGGCAGGCCGGCGTCACGCTCTGGGGCGACCCAGACGCGCGCTCCGGTCACTATATCAACTACCCGGTTGTGCCGGGCGACTTCGCCGAGCTTGCCGAGGTGAGCGCATACGTCGATGTCGAGATCGAGGCGATGCGGCAGGCCTGGCGCGATGAGGTGGCGGTGTGCGGCGCGCGCTGTTCCTAGCACAAGGCCCGTTGCGCTGGGCCAGCAGCCGCTATCGGGCGTGGTGGGTGGCCGAGGCCGCGCCCTGGGCCGACTGTGTGCCGCTGCGTGCCGCGATCGCGGCGGGGGTCAACGCTGCGTATGACGCGGTGATCTTCCCCAAGCCGCCAAGCGCAGCGGCGCAAGCGCTGGCCCAGGCCTGCCATGCGCGCGGCCAATGCGTGGTCTGGGACCTGTGCGACCCGGTGTGGTGGCTGCACCCGCAGCGCACGCGCGCCTTTTTGCAGGTGGTTGATTGGGTCGTGGTGAGCAATGATGGCTTGGCGGCAGACCTCCGCGCGACGCTGGGGTGGCCCGCTGCCGTCATCGCCGACCGCATGGCCCCGGCCTTTCATCCCACGGCGAAGCAGCACCGCGCGGTGGAGTGGCCGGTGCTCCTATGGTATGGGCGGGGCTGGAACCGCCAGGCGAGCCTA
>CAZJBO010000298.1:0-3993 GCA_964544075.1 uncultured Anaerolineae bacterium | reverse complement strand
CCCGGGATAACAGCCAGCCCGCCAGAGTGTTCAGGGCGATCACCAGCAGGTAGGCGGCCACCGGTGAGCGCCACAGCCAGAGCACGGGCAGGTAAAGGTAGCCGGTGAGGGCGGGGTTGGCAAAAAGCACGCTGGTTTCCTGCCCGGTGATGGGTAGAGCGCCGTGCTCGATTGTTTGCAGCGCTTGGTAGATTGGGTAGGCATGGTCGATGTTGTGCTCGATTGCATCGAGGAACCAAAAGCGCAGCACCGCCGCCACGCATAGGATGGTCGCCAGCACGATCAGGTGTGGACGGTTGCGTGTTTCATCTGTTGGCTTCATGCGGGGGAGTATACCGCGCGTGGGTATGCCTACAACAGATGGGGCACCTCTCAGCTACAGGCTGTACATACACCGCAAATCTGGCCGATTCGCAAGGCTACATACTCTTGGGTATAATGGCCTCCGACTTACCGACCGGCAGGCCAGCGTCGGCCTGCTTGGTGACGCATCAAAACAAGAGGCAAAAAAGCTAAATGACGCTTACACAAGAAGAAAAGAAGAAAATCGCAGAGGAGTTTGGCCGGCACGAAAACGATACCGGCTCACCGGAAGTACAGGTCGCGATATTGACCACGCGGATTCTCGAACTCACCGAGCATCTGAAGGTACATAAACACGACGAGCATTCCCGCGTTGGGTTGCTGAAGATGGTCGGGAAGCGCCGTCGCCACCTGGCCTATATCAACAAAAAAGACCCCGAAGCCTATCAACGCTTGATTAAGCGTTTAGGGTTGCGACGGTAATCGATCAAAGATGCGCGGTCTATTTGCAAGCAGATCAGCGCAGCATACCATAGGAGCACGGTAGTGTTAGACATAACCGTGCCCCTATAGGACTTGGCGTGCATGAAGTATATCAACGTGTGCGCACCATAGGCATCTAGCCGTGACGCCCGGAGCGCAGGAATTGGAAAGCGAAGCGGATTTACCGGCAAATCCGAGGCGGTTTCCAGTCCCTGACCTCCGGCGTTTTATTATTATTTTGCATTGTGCATATTACCTGGAGGTAAATTCACTATGTCTTTAGACAAATCACATGTATTTAGAACCAAAGTTGGCAACGACGAACTGATTATCGAAACCGGCGGGTTGGCCGGGCAAGCCGGCGGCGCCGTTACGTTACGTATGGGCGACACGCTCGTCTTGGTGACTGCGACAATGTCGCGTCACCCGCGTGAGGGCATCGACTTCTTCCCGCTTAGCGTAGACTATGAGGAACGCCTCTATGCCGCCGGGCGCATCCCCGGCAGCTTCTTCCGACGTGAAGGCCGCCCCTCGGAGCGCGCCATCCTTACCGCGCGCTTGACAGACCGCCCGTTGCGCCCCCTCTTCGACAAGAACCTACGCAACGAGGTACAGGTCATCATCACGCCGCTCTCGCACGACCAGGAACACCAGGCCGACATCATGGGGATCATCGGGGCCAGTACCGCCATCATGATCTCTGACATCCCCTGGAACGGTCCGATCGGCGCGGTGCGCATCGGCATGATCGATGGTGAGTTCTGCATCAACCCGATCTTCTCTCAGATGGAAGACAGCACGCTCGATCTGCGCGTGGCCGGCACACAAGATGCCATCATCATGGTGGAGTGTGGTGCGCACGAAGTATCGGAAGAGAAGATGATCGAGGCGTTGGAGCTGGCACACAAAGCCATCCAACCGCTCATCGAAGTGCAGCTGGAGATGCAGAAGGCCCTGGGCAAAGAGAAGTTCGTGCCACCGGTCGAGGTGGTCAATGAAGACTTGGTGACGGCGGTCAGGGCGCGTGTCACCGACGCCATCCGCGATATCATGACCACACACACCGACCGGCACGCTCAACGCGCCGCTATTGATGCGCTGCGCGAAGAAGTGCTCGCCGAATATGCGGAAGACGAAACCGCCGACCTGAAGCTGATCCGCGAGACCATCGCATCGGTGCACAAGGAAATCATCCGCCGCCGCATCCTCGACGAGGGTATCCGCCCTGATGGGCGTGACTACACCACCATCCGCCCACTCTCGGCAAACGTGGGCTACGCACCGCGCGTGCATGGCAGCGGCCTTTTCGAACGGGGCGAGACACAGGTCCTCACCCTGGCGACGCTGGGCACCCCGCGCGAATCCCAAGAACTCGACGGGCTGGCCCCGCTGGAGAAGAAACGCTATATCCATCACTACAACTTCCCACCCTACAGCACCGGCGAGACTTGGTTCCTACGTGGCCCCAAACGCCGCGAGATCGGGCACGGCGCGTTGGCCGAAACCGCGTTGCGCCCCATGCTCCCAGACGAGGACGAATTCCCCTACACCATCCGCTTGGTGAGCGAGGCTATGTCGTCTAACGGTTCTACCTCAATGGCGAGCGTGTGCGGCAGCACCCTTTCGCTCATGGACGCCGGCGTGCCCATCAAGCGGCCCGTGGGCGGCATCGCGATGGGTTTGGTCACCGACGGCGAGAAGTTCGCCGTGCTGACCGACATCCAGGGCATGGAAGACCACCTCGGCGATATGGACTTCAAGGTTGCCGGTACCACCGAAGGCATCACAGCATTGCAAATGGACCTCAAGGTCCGTGGCATCTCGACCGCTCTGATGCACCAGGCGCTCCTGCAGGCACGTGACGCGCGAATGCAAGTGCTTGATGTAATCACCAAGTGCATCTCTGAACCGCGCGCCGATCTAAGCGCCTATGCGCCGCGCATGACCGTGCTCCAGATCAGCCCGGACAAAATCGGCGCGCTGATCGGCCCCGGCGGGAAGACGATCCGAGGTATTCAGGACGAGATGGGTGTGAAGATCGACATCCAAGAAGACGGCACAGTCTTCGTCGCCGCCGTGGATGGCCCATCGGCAGCACGGGCCGTAGAGAGGATTCAAGGGCTGACCGAAGAGGTCGAGATCGGGCGCATCTACACCGGCAAGGTTGTGCGCATCGAGGCTTACGGCTGCTTCGTCGAGTTCCTGCCCGGCCAAGATGGTCTGGTCCATATCTCTCAGCTCGCCGACCGCCGCATCCCCCGCGTGGAGGACGAGGTGCGCCTCGACGACGAGATCATGGTCATGGTAGTCGATGTTGACCCGGTGAGCCGGAAGGTGCGCCTGAGCCGCCGTGCTGTGCTCGAAGGCTGGACGGTCGAAGAAGCCCGCGCCAACGATCCGGGCCGGCGGGGTGGGGGCCGTGACCGGCGAGGTGGGGGCCGCGACCGACGCGATCGGCGCGACCGGCGCTAAGCCTATCCCGTCTTTAACATCCCGTATATTGAGAAGGCGTTCCATCCGGAGCGCCTTCTTTGCTAGCAGAGCTTTCCGACAGTTTGCACCCAGGGAGAGGAAACCTATGACGAACGATCTGCAGATGCGCTTGGCCCGCGCCACAGACTTTCCCCAAGTAGAGGCTATCGCAGCCCAAATCTGGGAAGGCCGCGACTATATCCCCCGCGTGTGGGAGAAATGGCTAAACGATCCCGAAGGTGCGTTTGTGGTCGCCGAGCGGGAGGGGCGCGTGGTGGGCTTTGCCAAGCTCACCCGGCACGGTGACCGCGAGTGGTGGTTCGAGGGGCTGCGCGTAGACCCCGCCTTCCGCCGCCAGGGTATCAGCCGCGCGCTTGGACAGGATGTCTTGGCACGCTTCCGCGCGCTGGGGGGTGGGTTGGGACGCTTCGCCACCGCATCGAGCAACGCGGCGGTACACAAGACCGCCGCAGAAAACGGCTTTGTCAAAGCCGCCGTCTTCACCGTATACGAAGCCCCCGCCACATCCTCCGGGGGCGAGGCGTTCCGATTGATGGTCCCGGAGGACGCGCCGCATGTGTGGGCATACCTCAATACATCCGCGCGCTTCGAGGCAAATCTGCGCTCTTATGCAAAAGGCTGGGTATGGTATACACTGACCAAAGAACGTTTGCACGAAGAGCTAGAAGCCGGGCATGTGTATGTCTGGCGTGGCACAGAGCACACAGCGGCAGA
>CAZJBO010000297.1:0-4002 GCA_964544075.1 uncultured Anaerolineae bacterium | reverse complement strand
TTCGAGGATGTCGGTGGTGGTGTGTTCGACATAGATAATGACCACGTTTTCGTAGGTCACCTGCACATTACCCACCGCATCATAATGTGGCTCGCCCTCGGTCCAGCGATAATAAGTGTTGGCGGTCGGGCCATAGAGCCAGAAGGCATTGGTACCGTGGTAGTCTACCTCGATGCTCTTGGCCGGTGTGCCGCCGGGCGGGGTTTCTTCGCTAAAAGTAAGGCCGCTCAAATCTACCGGCACGTCAAGGCCGCGCTCTTGGGCCGTCTCGCGCAGTGCGACAGAGTCAAGGAAGAGCGTATGCCACATATCCACACCCTCAATCTCATAGCGGCAGAATATCGGGCAGTCCTCGTTTTGCCAGAGCGCCCGGTCTGCCCAGGGCTGTGCGCGTATCAGCTGCTCGGTGCCGATGCTCGCGCCGGAGTAGGCGAGTATGCCCTGGTACATCGGGACCAAACGCACATCGATAGGGCGGGCGCTGCGCACCGAACCGATCTGGCGGCGGTCTTCGCTGAAGAAGACCGCAGTGAACCGGGTCGTGCCGGCCTCCATGATATACTCCCACATATGGTCGGCGTGGTTGATGGCATACTGTGGGCGCACGACCGCCGGGAAGTTCGAGATTTTGACCAAGAGCGGACGCCGCGCCAGGATCGCCGGGTCTGCCACCGGGAGGCCGGTCAGCGGGTTAATGTTCTCGGCCAGTGCGGGCGTGGCGACAGCAACCGTGGGAGGCGCGTTGACGCTCTCGACGGCGGGCGTGAGGGTGGGTTTATAGGGCGGTGTTGTGGTGGGGGTGAGGTCTTGGGCGGTCGCGGTCGCGGCGGCCAACATGAGGAGAAGCGTGAGGGCGGCAAAGACCGCGATCGGGGCAAAAATCCGACTGTGTTTCATAGCGTTTCCCTACATTTTCCTTCAAATCTAAACGCTTATTCACCTGCTCCTGTGGAGGCTTTGAGCCAGATGAATAAGTGCCAATTTAATGTGCCAACAAGCTGTGGCACAATCCTGCTAAGAAGGTGCCGGGCAGATTGTATCAGGTCTGACACGGAGCTTCAAGCTCCCGTGCGTGGCGCTGAAGCGTCAGGCTGGCGACATATGTCGATCAGTTCGATTTAATCTGGCAATCCCCCTGGCCGACCTAAGGGATACTCACGGCCCCGCTGCAAATTGTTCGTACACCCAACCGTTTTATGCGGCTGGACAAGACACAGAAATACGGCCATAATCCGGGATGATGGCTCAAGATTCTCTTCAAAATGTAAGGAGCACCTAATGACCACACCCCAAGATGTTTTTGCGCAGATGCCGGAGCATTTCCTGCCGGATAAAGCCAAAGGTGTCAATGTCGTCATCCAGTTTGATCTCTCCGGCGAGAACGGCGGCCAATGGTACCTTACGGTTGCCGATGGCACCTGCCGTATCGATAAGGGCCGCGCCGATGCGCCGGCTGTGACCATCTCGATGGCGGATAGCGATTATGTGGCTATGTCCACCGGCGCGGCCAACGCGATACAGCTCTTCATGAGCGGCAAGATCAAGCTCGAAGGCAATATGATGTTAGCACAGTCGATGCAGGCTTGGTTCGATCAAAACTGAGCCGGACCGCCTGGTTACCCGACTATCCTAAATGAAAAAGGGGCCGGTGTTCGTGGCCCCTTTGACTTTGTTTGCGCTTTATCGCTGTAATCGGTTCAAGATGGGAATCTCGCCCTTCTCCCACGCCACCAGCAGCGGCGCGGCGATAAAGATCGACGAATAGGTCCCGGTTGCCAGGCCGACCAGCAAGATGGCGATGAACTGTTTGATGGTCTCGCCGCCAAAGAGCAGGATCGCAACCATCACAAAGATTGCATTGATCTGCGTTGCCAGTGAGCGGTGGATGGTTTCGAGCAAACTGCGGTTAACGATGGTCTCGAAAGGCTCGCCCCGGCGACGCGGCAGGTTCTCGCGGATGCGGTCGAAGATCACGATGGTATCCTGCACCGAGTAGCCGACCACGGTCAACACGGCGGTGAGGAAGAGCGCATCGGCCTCCCAGCCGAACAGCAGCCCCAAGATCGACATAGCCCCTAAGGTAATCAACACGTCGTGGAACATGGTGACGATGGCGCACGCGCCATAGCGGAAGGCGTTCGGCACCTTGCGGAAGGCCCACACGATAAAGCCCAGGATCAGCACGGCCACAGCCATCACCGCGAACAATGATGCTTTCGTCACCTCGTTGCCCACAGTGGCGGTCACGCGCTCAATGCGCAGCGCGCCCTGGTCGAGCGGGGCGATCTGTGCCTCAAGGTCGGCGATGATCTTGGCTTGGGTTTCTTCTTCGACAAAGCTGGTGCGGATGCTCCAACGGTGTTCTTCGACCTCGCCCAGCTGCTGGATACGTGGGTCGTCCAGATCGTATGCTGTGAACACGTCGTAGATGGCGGTCTCGGAGCTTTCGTTATAAGTAGTTGCGGGGTCGATGGTCAGGGTGAACTGCCGGTCCTCTTGATCCACCTCAGGGTCGAGCGCCTTTAGATCGGTGGATAGGTCCGCCAGTTGGTCGGAGGAAGTATCGGGGCCAACCGTAACTTGCCACTTGCCGTCGCCCAGGTCTGTGACCTCAGGCGCTACATCACCGGTGTAGGGTGCGGCGATTGCTTCGAGATGGTCTTGCGGGGTGGGCAGAAACTTTAGCTCGAACAAGCTGCCGCCGGTAAAGTCTACGCTGAGCAACACCACCGAGCCGTCCGACGAGAGCGAGATGCCCATCGCGACCAGCCCCAAGAGAATGACGATACCCGAAAATAAGAAGTACCAGCGGCGTTTTTGTACCAGTTTATACATTGCCTATACCCCCAAGAGCCACATGCGGGCTTCGAGTTGTTCCCGACCGAAGTTGATGAACATGGCGAGGAAGGTTCGGGTGACGATGATGGCGGTGAAGAGGTTGAGCACCAAACCGAGCGCCAGCGTGATCGCAAAACCGCGTACCGCCGAGGCCCCGAACTGGCTCCCGAACCAGTAGAGGATCGCACAGATCAAGATAGTAGAGATGTTTGAGTCGATGATGGCCGGCAGCGCGCGGCTGAAGCCAAACTTGAAGGCGCCCTGCAAATTGCGCCCGGCGCGCAGCTCTTCCTTGAAGCGCTCGAAGATTAAGATGTTGCCGTCCACCGCCGTGCCGACCGATATCAAGAAGCCGGTGATGGCAGGCAAGGTCAATGTGACCGGGATGAAGCGGTAGAGCGCCAGGTTAAAGAGCGCGAAGACCAGCAGCGCGAGCGAAGCCGCCAGGCCCGGCACGCGGTAGTAGATCAACATGAAGGCAAGGACCACAAAGAGGCCGATCGCGCCGGCCTTGATGCTTTGCTCGACCGAGACGGCGCCCAAGCTGGGGCCGATAGATTCCATTGATTCGATCTTTAGGGGCACTGCGAGCGCACCATAGCGAAGCTGGATGGCGAGCGACTTGGCTTCTTCATAGCTGAAGTTACCGGTGATCTGGCCCCTGTCGCTATCGATGTGTGCTTCGATGCGGGGCGATGAAATGACGACGCCGTCAAGGACGATGCCCAGATATCGATTGACGTTGTTGGCGGTGTGGGCGCTAAAGGCTTCGCGACCTTCGGGCGTGAAGGCCATCCCTACCGACCAGTTTGTTTGCCCTCTTTGCTTGTCGGGTGGGATGGGGTAGGCATCGCTGAGGCCGGCGCCGGTCATTACGGTGTGGTAGATCTTGGCATCAGCTTCGGGCGTTGTCTCGCCGTCCTCACCGTTTGCGTTATCCTCGCCCGTGTCCTCCTGCATATCGGTGCGCACGGGAGTATTGGCAAGGAGCGGGCTGCTGCCGAAGTCTACGAACTCCAGCAAGCCGGTCTCGCGGATGGTGGCAACGGCGACTTCCGGATCGGAGATGCCGGGCAGCTCGACGATGATGCGGTTTGAGCCGCTGAGCTGCACTACCGGCTCGGTCACGCCGAGCGCGTCCACACGTTTCTCGATAACCTTTTT
>CAZJBO010000296.1:0-4005 GCA_964544075.1 uncultured Anaerolineae bacterium | reverse complement strand
GCGCGGGTTTTCTCCCCTCGCCCCTTGAGGGAGAGGGGCCGGGGGTGAGGGGCTTTTATAGGCCGTTGAAAGGATAGCAAAATGCCATATCTACTTGGACTCGACATCAGCACCACCGGCGCGAAAGCGCTGCTCATCGACCACGCAGGCGCGGTGGTGGCAAGCCACAATACACCCCAAGCCCTCAGCACACCCAAGCCGCTTTGGAGCGAACAGAACCCCGCCGATTGGTGGCAAGGCATGGTCGCCTCGATCCGTGCGCTGCTTGATGCAAGCGGGGCGGCAGACGATATCGCCGCCATCGGTCTCACCGGACAGATGCACGGTCTGGTCTGCCTTGATGTGGAGGGCGCGGTGTTGCGCCCGGCCATCCTCTGGAACGACCAGCGCACCCAGACCGAATGCGACCGGATCACCGAGGCGGTAGGCGCGGCACGGCTTATCCAGCTCACCGGCAACCGTGCACTCACCGGCTTCACCGCGCCCAAGCTCTTATGGGTGCGCACGCACGAGCCGGAGGTGTACGCCCGGATCGCACATATCTTGCTCCCGAAGGATTACATCCGCTACATGCTCACCGGCGGCTATGCAACCGATTTAGCCGGGGCGGCAGGCACGCTCTTGCTCGACGTAGCGGGGCGGCGTTGGTCAGATGCAATGTTAGCCGCGCTCGACATCCCCGCCGCCTGGATGCCCCAGACGCATGAGGGTACCGCGATCACCGGCGTGGTCTCTGTCACCTGCGCCGCACATACCGGCCTCAAGGTCGGCACGCCGGTTGTAGGTGGGGGCGGTGACCAAGCAGCCGGCGCGGTGGGGGTTGGTGCAGTGACGCCGGGTGTGGTGTCGCTGGTGCTGGGCACGTCGGGCGTGGTGTTTGCGCCGCTGGGCAGCTATGCCTACGAGCCGGGGGGCCGTTTGCACGCTTTTTGTCATGCCCTGCCCGGTGCATGGCACTTCATGGGCGTGATGCTCTCGGCGGCGGGGAGCCTGCAATGGTTTCGCGATACGCTCGCGCCGGGGGAGGATTTCGGCCCGCTGACCGCCGCCGCTGCCGAGGTCGCGCCGGGCTGTGACGGTCTGCAGTTCCTGCCCTACCTCAGCGGCGAGCGTACCCCTCACCCCGACCCGCTGGCGCGCGGCGCGTTTGTCGGTCTGACACTGCGGCATACGCGCGCCCACCTGACGCGCGCGGTTATGGAAGGGGTGGCGTTTGGGCTGCGCGATGGTTTCGAGCTGGTCAGGGCGAGCGCAGCAGGCCGCACGATCCGGCAGGTGCGGGTGAGCGGGGGAGGGGCAAAGAGTCGGC
Organism: uncultured Anaerolineae bacterium; assembly: GCA_964544075.1. GTDB lineage: Bacteria > Chloroflexota > Anaerolineae > Aggregatilineales > JAFGMM01 > JAFGMM01. Next base: position 2,696 of record CAZJBO010000296.1, on the reverse strand, counting down.
TTTGGCGGCAGATCATGGCGGACGTGCTGGGCGCGCCGTTGGTGATGGTTGATGCGCCGGAGGGGGCGGCGTATGGTGCGGCACTGCTGGCGGGGGTGGGCGTGGGGGTCTGGGGCGATGTGGCGGAAGCGGTGGCGGCGGTGCCGCTCGGCGCCGAGACGCAGCCCGGCGCCGACGCCGCAGCTTACGAGGCAGCATACCGAGTATACACGACACTCTATCCCACATTGAGAGATACCTTCGGGCGGCTCGCGGCTCTGTAGGGGAGGTCAAGAGTCTTTCTTGCCCCGATATTCATCTGGAGCGCCCCTGGCTCAAAACCCCCACAGTGTCCCAGGTGGACACCAAACGCTGGACACATACGCCCGCGAAGAGTAAAGTCTGGCAGGAAGGTATGGACTTTGCAGGGGGCAAGCAGGCGTAATGTGTGGTATCTACGGCGTCTGGCGACGCGATGGCGGCCCGGTAGACCTGATGATGGTGCAGACGGCCACCAATATAATGCGACACCGTGGCCCCGATGATGAGGGTTATCTGCTTATCGATACGCACAGCGGGCGCGTGGTACACTGCGGTGGGCCGGATACCGACCCACGCCTCAGCCTCGCGCCCATCGCGTCCTTCCGCACCGCACACTTCGATCTGGCTTTGGGCTTCCGCCGCCTCGCCATCATCGACCTCTCGCCTGCCGGCCACCAGCCGATGTGTAGCAGCGACGCACGCTTCTGGCTCGTCTTCAACGGCGAGGTATATAACTACCCTGAGCTGCGCAGCACGCTCAGCGGACTCGGCCACAGCTTCCGCAGCCGTTCCGACTCCGAGGTGGTGCTTGCGGCATACCAACAGTGGGGGGCGGCCTGTCTGCCGCGCTTCAACGGCATGTGGGCGTTCGCGATCTGGGATACGCAAGACCGCACATTGTTCTTGGCGCGTGACCGCTTTGGTATCAAACCGCTGCATATGGCCTCAAACCGCACCGTCTTTCGCTTTGCCTCCGAGCTTAAAGCGCTTGTCGGGCCGCATGGTTTGCCCTTCGTGCCGAACGACCCGGTAATCTTTGATTATCTCACGCTTGGTGTGCTGCCCAACCCACAGGAGCAACAGACCTTCTTCGCGGGCGTGCAGGGTATGCCCCCGGCGCACGCGCTGACGGTCTCGCCCGAAAGCGAAACCTTGCAGCGCTATTGGCAGGTCGAACCCGGCGTCGGCGCTGCCGATGTGCCAGATGTTGTGGCGGGTGAGCTGCGCGCGCAGTTCACCGACGCGGTGCGGCTGCGGCTGCGCGCCGATGTGCCGGTGGGGACCTGCCTTTCCGGGGGGCTGGATTCTTCATCTATTGTTGCGGTGCTCGGTCGGCTGATGTGCGACGAGCACGGGCTTGTGGGGGCGCAGCTCGGCGCGCAACAGAAATCCTTCAGCGCGGTGTACCGGAGAGCGGGTCGCTTCAACGAGCGTCAATATATCGACATGATGGTCGCTCACACCGACATCGATGCGCACTTTACCTACCCCGAAGTAGAGCACCTGCTGCATGAAATGGAACGTCTCATATGGCACCAGGACGAGCCTTTCCAGGGCACGAGTATGTTTGCCCAGTGGTGTGTGATGGAGCGTGTGAAGGAAAGCGGCGTGGTGGTGCTGCTCGATGGGCAGGGCGCCGATGAGATGCTCGCCGGTTATCGGCCCTTCTGGGTATACCTGGCCGAGCAGATGACCAAGCGTCAATATCGGCGGGCGTGGCGCGAGACGCGCGCTATCCGCGCGACAACCGGGATGCCGCTGCGCACGCTTGCCTTTCATATGCTCAAGGCCGCTGCGTGGCAGCTCCCGCCCGCGCTGCTTAACCCGATGCGTTCCCTCCGCCGCCGCCGCACGGTCTGGGGGTCGCTCGTTAGCAAACAGGCCGCACACGGCGTGCTCAACCCGGCCTTCGCGCGGGCATATGGCGGGCGTTTTGTCTCGGAGGTGGCGCGGGCCAACGTCCACACGCTCGATGATTACAACTATAACGCTGTCTTTAACATCAGCCTGCCGCACCTGCTGCGCTATGAAGACCGTAACGCGATGGCCTTTTCTATCGAGGCGCGTGTGCCGTTTCTAGATTATCGCTTTGTCAATTATGCTTTTGGACCGGCGGCGCGCTGGTGTATCCACGACGGCTGGACTAAGTGGATTTTCCGGCACGCGATGGATGACATTTTGCCGCCGGCGATTACGTGGCGTCGGGATAAGGTCGGCTTCGAGACGCCCGAACAAGATTGGCTCTACAAGATCGGGCGCGCGCGGCAGGCGTGCTTCACGTCCGACGCGCCGGTGAGCGCATACCTGGATGTCGATACGGTGCGCGCAATCCTCGGAAGTAAGGTGCCTTCGCGGAACGAAGCGCTGCGCCGCTGGCGTTGGGTGAACCTGGAAAACTGGTTACGATTATGGTAACCTACATCGCCGGGGCGCGGGGCATCGCTTGGGGTGCCTGGGGTGCCTGGGGTTGAAACCCCAGGCTAAGCGTGATGCGTCGGCTAAAGCCGACCTTGCCGGAGTCTCGCGTAGTCCGAGGTCGGCGCAGCCGACGTGCTATCTAGCCTGCGGTTTCAACCGCAGGCGCAAGGCCGACCGGAGTCTCGCGCGGCATGGGGTCCGATGGGGTGCCTGGGGTTTCAACCCCAGGCTAAGCGTGATGCGTCGGCTAAAGCCGA
>CAZJBO010000295.1:0-4009 GCA_964544075.1 uncultured Anaerolineae bacterium | reverse complement strand
TCCGCGTAGTATAGACGAAGGTCGCCGTCTCGCACGTGTTGGTTGATAACCAGCGTATTGCTTAGCTCGTCGTCATTGAAACCGGGCGGGCTGGCGCTCGGCGCAACCAGGCGCAGCGCCAGGGCCAGCAGAAACAATAGGATGGCGATTGTGCTTTCCTTGTTCACCGTACCTCGTCTTGTCCCATCCACCGATGCGCACTCTAAAGTGTAACACGTAGAGGGGAGCTTTGGGCCTTTGGCCTGGGGTTGAAACCGCAGGGGTGCCCCTCACCCCCCGGCCCCTCTCCCTCGTTGGGGCGAGGGGAGCTTTGGGCCTGCGGTTGAAACCGCAGGCTAGCGCGATATGTCGGCTGCGCCGACCCGGAAGAGCACGCGCGAGACTCCGGCAAAGGTCGGCGGAGCCGACGGCTTGCTATTAGCCTGGGGTTTCAACCCCAGGCGATGCAGGCGCCCCAGACCCTCACCCCCGGCCCCTCTCCCTCGTTGGGGCGAGGGGAGCCGGAAGCGCGCGCAAGGTCGGCGGAGCCGACGGCTTATATTAGCCTGGGGTTTCAACCCCAGGCGCACGCGGTGCCCCGGACGCGCCACCAAAGTTTTAAGGTTAGGATATGCCAACTTTTGTTGACTTCTCCCGCATATGTTGTATAATTACAATCAAATAGTGACTGATGCACGTTTGAACATACAGAAAGAGAGTGGAGCGATGCAGGTATCGGTACTGCAAGATAGTTTGGCAAAGGCGCTGGGCAACGTCCGACGCGCCGTCGCTGCACGGAGCACCTTGCCGGTCCTCGGCAACATCCTCATCAGCACCGACAACGGACGCCTCAAGCTGGCCGCTACCAATCTCGAACTCGGCGTGACCGCTTGGGTCGGCGCAAAGGTCGAGGAAGAGGGCGCAATTACCGTGCCGGCGAACACCTTCGCAGACCTGGTAGGGACGCTCCCGCATGACCAAATCCATATGACGCTTGACGAAGAGACCCAGACCCTGGGCCTCACATGCGGCAGCACAACCGCCAACATCAAGGGCATCAACGCCGAAGAATTCCCGCTTATGCCCGTCTCTGAAGGGGAAGGCGCGATCCAGGTAGACCCGGACATCATCAGCGAGATGATCCAACAAACCGCCTTCGCCGCCGCCACCGATAGCAGCCGCCCCATCCTCACCGGCGTGCTGACAAAGTTCGAGGGGAAGACCCTCACGATGGCCGCCGCCGATGGCTTCCGCCTGGCGGTGCGCACCACCGAGATCGACAACCCGGTCAAGGAACCGGTCACGCTCATCATCCCGGCGCGCGCGCTCAACGAGGTAGACCGCATCAGCGGCGATTGCGAAGGCAACATCGGCCTCAGCGCACCGGAGGGCCGCAACCAGGTGCTCTTCCACACAACGAACGTTGACATAGTGTCACAGTTGGTTGATGGCAACTTCCCGGCTTACGAGCAGATCATACCAAGCAGCTATGTCACCCGTACCGTCGTCCACACCGCCGAGCTGCTGCGCGCTTGCAAACGCGCCGAAATCTTCGCCCGCGAGAGCGCCAACACCGTGCGCGTACAGATCGAGCCGGGCGAGTCGGAACTCAAACCCGGCAAGATGACGGTGCGCGCCACCAGCCGCGAATCTGGCGACAACCAGGTGGAGGTCACCGCCTCGGTCAAGGGCGAAGCTATGGAGATCGCCTTTAACGTGCGCTATATGATAGATGCACTTAATGTCATAGACACCGAACAGGTGGCATTGGAAACAACAAACTCATCCAGCTCCGGCGTGCTGCGTCCGGTGGGGCGCGAGGGATATACCTACGTCATCATGCCAATGCACATCCACCGGTAACTTAACTTTGTTGGGGGTCGGCCTCAGAGCATAAAGTTCTGGGGTTCGTCAGGAGCGCCTCACCAGCGATGGTGGGGCGTTTCCGATTCTCCGGGCGCACATCGCCGGTTAGAGCCTTTCGTAATACGGCGGCATCTCCGGCGCGTCGAACTCGTCACCCTCCTCATCATCATCCTCGTCGGCCTCCAGCTCATCAATCACATCCTGGAGGTCCTTACGGCGACGCACGCTGTAAAGTTCGCCCTCCTCCCCGCCGTAGGCTTCCTCCGGGTGCATACTCTGATGATAAATGGCAAACCACTCCGCGAGCAGGTCGGCTTGCTCCACCTCTTTCTCCTCGGTCGTTTCCATAGAGAAGGCGCGCTGGCAGCGGCTGACCTCCTCGGCCACCATCTCCGGGTCATAGACATACACCCACTCTAAGACACCGTCTGCGCCCGCCGTCCGGATAATCACCTTGCCCAGGTTAAACAAACGCCCAAACCACCCCGTCTTCTCGGATGTCACCGTCTGGACCTGCGATATCGGCGCTTGCACCTCACGGCGCTCGCCGAAGAACCAGGGCTTATCCTTCAGGTCAACCACCGAATCGGGCGTGATCTGGTAAATATCGCGCCGCCAGTCCTCAAAGCTCCACCACAGCCATACCACCCCCGGCACCATGAACACGACGAAGCCCACAATCGTACCGGTGGGCGACATAACGCGCTCCAGCGGCAGCAGGAGCGGCGGCCAGATACCCAGCAGGCGCGTGACCGTCAGGACAAACATCAAGGACATAACGAATATCGGCTGCCAGATGACCTGAAACAAGACGATCCAATGCTTGCGGAAGGTCACCGTGCCCCCGCTCTCTGTGCGGATGCGCGGCGTCAGATAATCAACCGCACTTTCTTTGACTGCCGACCAATATTTGCCCAGCCTCTGGGCAAGGTTGGGCGCGGGCGGTGCAGCATCGTCCGGCGGCGCTTCTTCGTCATATTCGCCGTGTTCCGCGTCCGCATCCTCCTCATCAAGCCCTATCCCCTCGACCGCGATCGCGCCCCGGCGCTGGAGGTCGGTGCCCAAGCGTGCCTCGATCTGGCGGCGGATGTCGGCGCGGCGTTCGGCAGCGCTGCGCGACTCGTAGCGACGGTGCACCGTGAGGATGAGTTCGCGGTAATCCTCGGCGTCCGAGACCATGTCAAACATGATCGTGCCCTCAGGTCCGGCGGTTTCGATGCGGAGGTTGGAGAAGTCGAATATCTTGGCCGCGAGGCCTTCTTGGTCAACCGTTACGTTCTGCACCTTATCCAGCGGCGCTTGTTTGATGGTCTGTTCGCCGAGGAAAGCAAAGACCCGCTCCTCGTGCACCACGCGCTGGTTGGTGACCACAAAGTAATCGTTCTGCCAGTCGGCCCAGATAAACAAGAACGCAACCCCCGCGAGGGTCAAGATCACGAGCAAAGCCGGCAACGCCAAGCACCACATCTGCGCCACCCAGAGCGGGGCATGTGCGGCAAGCGCCAAGACCATCAGGACGATGACGAAGGTTGCCTTGCGTTGAAAGGCCCACTTGTGCCGCCGCGCATAGAGAAGAGCGTTCTCGCCCGGCAGCAGCCACCTAAAAGTCTTCACCTGGTTGAGCGGGGCAAGGTCGGGGCGTCCGTCGAAGTTGAGGCTGGGGCGGATGCTGACGTGTTCGTTGGCGACCGCCTTGAAATTTTCTAGCGTCAGGGAATAAAGCACGCTGGGCCGGATGGTCATAAACGTCACGTCGCGCTCATCTTCAATGAAGATCGACCGAGTGCCCACCACATCGCCCGGCTTCACCGTGCCCACCTTCTTCTCGTGGCTTTCCTCCTCCGCTTTGAGCAGCAGCCCGCGCCCCTCATCCATAACGTACATGGTAGCGCCGGTATCGCCCTGGCGGTATACGATCGAATTCTCCGGGTAGGTTTCCTTGCGGAACACCTTCGCCAGCGCCTCGGTATCTTCGGGATCGAGGTTAGAAAAGATCGGGATTTGGCTAATCAGCCGGATGACACTCTGGATATCCATACGCCGATTTTACTCGTTTCATGTCATAGATCAAAGCATATGCACATCGCATGGGCCTGGGCCTGCGGTTTCAACCGCAGGCTAGCGTGATATGTCGGCTGCGCCGACCCCGGAAAGTGCACGCGCG
>CAZJBO010000294.1:0-4016 GCA_964544075.1 uncultured Anaerolineae bacterium | reverse complement strand
ATCCACCCCATCGATGGTGATCGATCCGCGCGTCACGTCGTAGAAGCGCGGGATCAGGTTTACGATCGTGGTCTTACCTGCCCCGGTTGGGCCGACAATCGCGACCGTCTGGCCCGGCTCGGCGGTCAGGCTGACATTGCGCAAGACCATCTCGCCCTCCTTATATTGGGCGAACACGTCGGTGAACACCACCTGCCCCCTGATAGAGGGCATAGCTTTAGCATCGGGTTTGTCGGTGATGTCCGGCTTGACGTCCATCAGCTCGAAGATGCGTTCGCTGCCCGCGATGGCGCTTTGGACGTTTGTCCACAGTATCGATATCTGCCGGACGGGTTGGTTAAAGCGCTGCGCATAGCCCATGAAGGCGAAGACCAAACCCAACGAGATCATTGTGCCGAACATCTTGCCGTCGCCCAGGATAACGTAGCCGCCCACGCCGACCACAATTGCGGTCGAGAGATACCCCAGGGCTTGCATCACGGGGTTGAGCGCGCTGGTATAGACCGCCGCGCGGATGTTGGCGTCACGGTTGGCCGCGTTCGATGTGCGGAATTCGGCGATATTCTCATCCTCGCGGCTAAAGGCCTGCACCTCGCGCACCCCTGCGATGCTCTCTTGCAGGTCGGCATTTACGCCCCCGATTTCTTCGCGTGCCTTGCGGAAGGCAATGCGCGCCTGTCGCGAGAAGTAGACTGCCGAGATGACCATAAACGGGACAACGATCAGGCTCACCAGAGTATAGGGTATGCTCTTGCGGAGCATGGTGACAACCACCCATACCACCAGCAACATACTCCGGGTTACGTTAACAAGCGCAAAGCCCATCATCTGCTGTATGGTATCGATATCGTTAGTGATGCGGCTCATCAGGTCGCCTGCTTCGTTCTTGTTATAGAAGCTCAGGTTTAACCGCATCAGGTGCCCAAACAGGTCAACGCGCATTTGTGTGATGGCCTTCTGACCCGCCCAAGACATCGTATAGAACTGCACGCCGCTGGCAAACGCCCCTAAGATATAGATGCCGGCGATCGTGAGCACCAGCTTGCCTAAACCGGCGACAAGATCGGCATCATCAGCTTCTTCCAAGAGGCTCTTGTCAAACCAACAGTTTCTCTCTGCGGCGTTGTCTTGATTCCGCATAGCCATCATGCCTGTCATGCTCGAAAACTCCTGGCTGACGGCAGGCGTGAGATAGCAATCGACGGCCTGCCCGACCAGATCGGGCGTGATGACCTGTGTCCATGTGCTTGTCACTACAAGGAGTGCGGTCAGCAGCAAGGCAAACCAATAAGGCTTGACATATTGCCAAAAGCGCCACAGAGTTGCGCGTACATTCTTAGCCTTACGCGCTTCTACGCCGAGTACTTCTTTGCGTCTTTGCATCATGATGCCACCTCCTGCCCCGCCACTGTGCCTTCCGACAAACCTTGTTGTTCCTCTGCTATATCATCCACCAGCTGCGAATAATATATCTCGGCGTATATGGCGCTGTTTTCAATCAGCTCATCGTGCGTACCACGCGCCTTGATCGCGCCCTTATCCAAGACCAAGATTTGATCGGCGTTAAGCACGGTGCTGATGCGCTGGGCGATCACAAAGCTCGTGCGCCCTTCCATCAGCTTGTCCAGCGCCTGCCGGATGCGATACTCGGTGGCGACATCTACGCTGCTGGTGCTATCGTCGAGGATGAGAATCTTCGGGTCCATCAGCAAGGCCCGCGCGATCGCTACACGCTGCTTTTGCCCGCCGCTGAGGGTCGCGCCGCGCTCACCTACCGGCGTATCGTAGCCTTCGGGGAACTCCATGATGAAGTCGTGCGCAGCGGCGGCCTTCGCCACCTCGATGATCTCTGCATCGGTGGCTTCGGGCCGACCAAAAGCGATGTTATCACGTATGCTGCCGCTGAAGAGGGTTGTCTCTTGCAGCACAATGCCGATCTGTGAGCGCAGACTCTCGGTGGTCACGTCGCGCACATCCTGCCCACCGACCAGCACGCGCCCCTCTGAGGCGTCGTAGAAACGCGGGATCAGGTTAATGACGGTCGTCTTACCGCTGCCGGTCGCGCCGAGCAACGCCACGGTCTGTCCTGATGGAGCATCAAAGCTCACCTTCTGCAAAACCGGGTCGCCGCTTTCGAAGTAACGGAAGGTCACTTCCTCAAATTGCACATGCCCGTTGATCTCGCCCAGCTCGATCGCATCGGGCTTGTCGGTCACGTCGTTCTTGGCGTCGAGGATTTCAAAGATGCGCTTGGCCGAGGCCTGTGCTTGCGACATCATCGAGATAATCATGCCGAGCTGCGCCATCGGGAAGAACACGAAGATCAGGTACAAGTTAAACTTTTGCCACTCGCCGAAGGTGAGCGTGCCACCGATGATCTGCTTGCCACCGAAGTACAATATGGTGGCCTGCCCCAAGTTCGCCGAGAGGAACATGATTGGGAAGACGAACGCAAAAACGCGCTGCACCTTTAGCTGTTGTTCCAGCAATGCTTCCGCCGAGACCTTGAACTTCTTCTCGACTCTCGGCTCGCGGGCAAAGGCTTTGACCACGCGCAGCCCGGCCATGTTTTCTTGTAACACGGTGTTCATAGCGGAAAGCGTCTGTTGCACTCTGGTGAACAAAGGGAAGGCAATCCTGCTGGCGGTCAACATCACGACAAGCGCGAGCGGCAGTATGGGCAAGACGATCAGTGTGAGTTCAAAGTTGGTGATGAATAGGATGGTAATCGCCCCCACGATCAACACAACCGCTTGCAAGGCCATCACCAAGCCCTGTGCTACAAAGCCGCGCAGACGCTCTACATCGTCGGTGGCGCGGATCATGAGCTGGCCGGTTTGCTGTTTGTCGTGATAGCTAAACGAGAGGCGCTGAATCTTGGCGAACAGCTCGTTACGAAAGTCAAACGCCAGGTTTTGCGAGAGCACTTCCGAATAAAACCCTTGCCCATAGCCCGCTATCGTCTGGAAGAAGGCGAGCGCAATGATCGTCACTAACGCGGTGAGCAAGGCGCGTAGTGCATCATCTTGGTTATGTTGCAGCTGCTCAACCGTGGTCCCCATCATCGAGGATGCTTTGGCCTGCAACGCTTCGGGCACCTGTTCGAAGAACCGGTTGGCCCAGGAGCCGTTGACGATGGCATCGATCATGTCTTGAGTTACTTGCGGCACCATCAACTGTACCAATACGGCGATGAGCAAGGCGCCGTAAGCGATGATCGCCTTCCTACGGTGCTTGCCGATGTAGCGAATGGCACGGAGCAGTGCCTTCGGGCTACCGATGCGGCGGCCTCGGCCTTTGGGCCTTAGTGATCTTTGTAGCTGTGCTTCCAACGGTCTCATTCTCCCTTCGATACGTTTTTGTCTTTAGACGCACGTGGACAGACTCTTTGGCGGAGTGTGTTGCATACCTTCTGTAAAAGACGCAACAAAGTCTCGATTTCCTCCTGTGTTAGGTCGGCAAACATCGTGCTGATGTGCCGAGCATGGCGCGGCAGCTCTTCTAAGGCCACATCGCGCCCGGCATCGGTGAGGTGGATATAAAAACGGCGGCGGTCTGCCGGGTCTATCGCCCGTTCGATAAGCCCTTGATCTTCCAAGCCGCTCAGGAGCGCACTAATCGTATTACGGCTCACCCTGTGGCACTTACTAAGTTCAGAGGGTGATATCTTCCTCCCCATACGCTCAAACACCAACAGGCGCATCAACAGCCCGGCGCGTGCCATAGAAAGGTCATGACCCTTCACATGAATCTCACCGGCCCGTTCGATAAGATGTCTGATGCGGCCCAGCATCCCTAACAGGTCAAACAATACGGCATTCTCTGTGCCCAAAATCTCGATGATGGCCTGCCGGATTTCATCGGGTGGTTCCACCGGGAATTGCATAATCACCCTCTCCTCCGTCAAAATAGTTCAGCGTGGAATTGTACGCCATAGAACTAATTTTGTCAATCTCACTTTGGCAGGGTCGGCGGGGGGGGAGGGAGGGCTTGTGCTATAATCGCCACGATGCGCC
>CAZJBO010000293.1:0-4016 GCA_964544075.1 uncultured Anaerolineae bacterium | reverse complement strand
GGTTGACGCCGTCAATGACGGCACGCCCTTGCCCGAAATGCCCTCGGCGCAGCAGGCCCGGACTTTGGCCGACGGGATGCAGTTCTTAGCCGACCGTGTGTTGAGCCAAACCGACCTCCCGATCAAGCTGGAGGATGATGTGCTTAAGTGGCTGGGTGGTGAGTATGCGTTTGGGCTGCTGCCTAACCCCGATGGCTTGTATGGTGACCCGCGTGTCCCGGTAGACTTGTTCGCGATCGCACAGGTCGCTGACCACAACGCGGCGCTCAACATCATCGAAGTGTTTAGCCGTCTGCTCACCGCGCAAGGGATGCCGCCGGTATCTGTCGATGTAGAGGGCTATGCGCTGCGCGCCGTGCCCGACGCGGCCACCGGTGAGAACCTCGCCGTCTTTGGTTTAATGGATGATTTTCTTGTGGTGGCGAGCGGGGATAGCATCGGAGAGCTGGTCGGTGTGGCGAACGACAGCGTGTCCAGCCTGGCGGATAACGCCGAGTGGCAAGCGCGCACTGCGTTTGTGGCGCCCGGCAACAAGGCGCTGTGTTACTTCCCAAGCGGGGCATATCCCGATGTGGCGGAGCAATCTGCTGTGTTGGCACGTTATGATTATATCGTTGTGTCGGTGGATGTGTTTGAGCAGGATACGTTGCGTGTCACGGTGGTGACCGAACCCAGATGATGGACAAAGAAAAGCGGCGGGGTGGTTTCGTCTTACGATCCGCCCCGCCGCGTGTCTTATCCTATCGGCTGCTCGCCGTTGTTGGCTAGTCGGCTATCTCGATCCGGTCGACCCAGATGCCATCCCGTACTGTGGGGCTGCTGAGCGCTTGTAGCCGGAAGCGAAGGCCGATTGTCCCGCTTGAGACGTATCTGGAAAGGTCACAATAGTAGGACCCCCACCTGTTGTCACTGTTGCTGTAGTTATAGCACGACCGCCAGGTGAACCCGCCGTCCCTTGTTATCTCGACAACCATATAGTCTCTGCGCGCCTCAAGTTTGCGCATCCGCCAGAAGGTCATCAAGGGGTGAGTGCTCCCGGTGAGTCTAATCTCGCCGTCTAGGATGATCGAGGTGTTGGTGTTGTGGATGTAGTCCCCATCCGGGCTGTCGGTGTATGAGTAGTTAGAAGGTGTGCAGTCTGGCATATTGCAGGGGTTTTCATTGCTCACGTTCCACGAGCCTTCGGCGATCCAGTTTGGCCAGTAGCCCGGCTCGGCCTCGTCCAGGAAGGGCAAGGTGTAGATGCGGGGGTTGTAGTCTATGATCGAGATGTCGTCGATCCACCACCCATCGTTGATTCGGGAGTTCTCGCGCGCGTCGAGCCGGAAGCGGAGCATGATCTTTTGGCCGATGTATGCGCGTAGGCTGACTTGGTTGCGTGTCCAGGCCACGTTTGCGTTTTGCATCACGTCGGTAGAGTGTGCAGCGTCGGCTTGCTTCCATGTTGCGCCTTCGTCGGTGGAGACTTCGACATACCCTTTATCGCCACCTCGGAGGTCGTATGCCTGCCAGTAGTACAGGATGGGTTTGCTCATGGAGCTGGGGATGTCGATGGAGGCATTGAGGGTCAGCGAGGCATTGGAGCCGTGCACGTAGTTGGCGCCGGGGCTGTCGGACCAGCAATTGTTGCCGGAGTGACAGCTGCTGGCCGCCGGTGGTGCTTCGTTGCCCAGAGTCCAGGTGCCATCGGCAAGCCACCAGGTGTTTGTATTGCGCGTGTCGTTACACCAGCTTGTTGTGCCCGGTTCGAAGTCCTCGCACCACGGCGCGGTGATGGTTTGCTCGTTATGTGCGCGGAGTTCGACGTCATCGATCCACCAGCCGTCACCGACCGGGGCGTGCGCGCGTGCATCAAGCCGGAAGCGGATGCGGATTTGGGTGTTGGCATATGCGCTCAGATCAACGCGGGTCCGTGCCCAGCTTAGGTTGGTCTCGTTGTGATGGCTCCGGACGCTGGTCCAGCTTGAGCCGTTATCGGTCGAGATTTCAACGTGGGCATAGTCGTCATTGTTCAGGTCATAGCGATCCCAGAAGATCAGTTCGGGGTTGCTGATCCCTGCCGCGTTTAGGTCAACGATGGCGTTCAGGGTGAGCACGGAGTTGCTGCCGTTGATGTAGTTCGCGCCGGGGCTATCAGACCACGCCGTATCGCTTGAATTGTAAGCCTCGGACGAAAGCGCCCAGGTGCCTTCGGGTATCCACCACACGCCGCTGGATTCCATCTTGTCGATCCAGGGGAGGCTGTTGATTACCGGGAGGTTTGTATCGCTGATCTCGATGTCGTCGATCCACCAGCCGTTGCCGACCGTGCGGTTAACCATCGCGTCGAGGCGGAAGCGGATGCGTATCTTTTTGCCTTTGTATTCGCTCAGGTCGATGCTCTCACGTGCCCACGAGAGATTGGCGTCGTTGAAGTGGTCGAGCTTGACAACCCAGGTCGGGGCAGCCTCGGTCGAGATTTCGACATAGGCATGGTCGAGCGCCCGCAGATGCCAGCGGTCCCAGAAGCGCAGCGTGGGGTTTTGTGCGCTTGATGGTATCTCGATCAGGCCGTCGAGGGTGAGGGAGGTATTGCTGCCGTCCATGTAGTTGGCGCCGGGGCTATCCGACCAGGCAAAGTTCCCGCCGTGTACCGCTTCGCCGGAGATCGCCCAGGTTCCAGATGGCAACCAGCAGTCGTTCTGAGGGCACGAGCCGCCGCTGTCCACGTCGTCGTGGAAGGGGAAGGCGTGCTCTTTCAGATTCGCCTCAAAGACGCGGATGTCGTCGATGTACCAGCCATCGCCGGTGCTCTGGTTCGAGGTCGCGTCGAGCCGGAAGCGGATGCGGATCTTCCTCCCGACCCAGTTGCTCAAGTCTACCGTTTCGTAGATAAAGGCCAGGTTAGAGTTGTTGTAGTGCAGAGACCCGTTATCCTCGGTGGTGACGTTGGTCCAGCCGCTTGAGCCATATTCCTGCACCTCGACCTGTGCGCGGTCATAGGCCTTGAGGTGCCAGCGGTCCCAGAATGTCAGGTGTACCGGGGCGCTTGCAGCGGTTAGGTCAAACGCGCCGCGCAGCATGATGACACAGTCGGTGCCGTGCTGATATGAGATCACCGGGCTATCCGACCAGGCGTTGGCGGCGCTGTGGAAGTGCTCTGAAGTGACGGCCCAAGAACAGTTGTTGCCGCCGACCTCGAAGTGGTCGCGGGCGTTTGTATCTTCGATATTATCCTCAAAGGGGATTTCGAACATAGTATCGGTTGGGGTTTGGCTGGGGCCTGGTGTGGCGGTGGCTGTGTTGGTGGGCGAAGGGACGGTGTTTTCAGGCGTATCGGTCGGTTTGTCGGTGGGGACGAGCGTGTCGGGCGCCTTTGTCCCGGTCGAGTAACCGTGTTGTTGCGGTGTCATTGTCCAGACGGCGGTCACGGTTCGCCAGAATTGGGTTCCGGAGAGCGTGTGGCGTGCTTCTGGTGCGTCTAGGATGTTGACTACCGTATTAGAAAAGACGTTGCCGATCGCAGGCCCGGTGACGGTGAGTACAGCTACCAGGCTGAGAGCGATCAGCGTGATAATTAGCACATACTCGACCAATGCCTGTCCTGCCGGTTTTTGGCGTGATTGGCTTGCGTTGCTTTGTGGCGATTTTTGCATACGAAACATCATTCTAGCCCCCTCGTGATCTATCACGGGACTCCATAGCGAATGTAACATAACCTATTTTCTTCTACTTCTATGTTACTTCAGTCCGTGGGAGAGGCAATTTTGGTGTTGTACCGGATTTGTTAGGACCTGTTTACAGTTGAGCCGCAGCGGGAGGTTTGGCGCTAGTTGACGTATTGGGTTGAAATTTGTGACCAGATAGGGGTAAAGAAGGTATAATATCTTTGCATTATCCCCTTTACCGGCCACATTGCATAGCACGCAAAAGGAGAAGACATCTTGACTGCAAAAATCATCAAGGGTAAGCCTGTTGCAGACCGTATCCAAGAGAAGATCACCGCTGCCACAGCCGTGATGGAAGAAAAGTATGGC
>CAZJBO010000292.1:0-4023 GCA_964544075.1 uncultured Anaerolineae bacterium | reverse complement strand
CCTGAGGTTGAAACCCCAGGCTAATAGAAGCCGTCGGCTGCGCCGACCTTTGCCGGAGTCTCGCGCCATCGCGTCCGAGGTCGGCGCAGCCGACGTATCGCGCTAGCCTGCGGTTTCAACCGCAGGCACAAGCCGACCTTTGCCGGAGTCTCGCGCCATCGCGTCCGAGGTCGGCGGAGCCGACGTATCGCGCTAGCCTGCGGTGTTTCAACCGCAGGCACCCAGGCCCAAGCTCCCCTCGCCCCAACGAGGGAGAGGGGCCGGGGGTGAGGGGCTTTCAACCAAAGCCACGGGGCCGGTCTCCCGGCCCCGTGACACTTGATGCTTTTTTCGTCTCGATAGAGTAGGCAGATGCTGCGTTAATGGCTATTCCATCACCACGACGAAGCTGCCTACGTTATCCTCCATATCGAAAACATCGTTGATGCGGAACTGGAACTCGGCGTCAACATCGGGGGTGAAGGTCCCGCCGTTGCCGATCAGGAAAGGTGTGCCATCGTCGCCGAAGCGTCCGATTAGCGCGCCCACCCTTGCGCCCGGTAGGGGGTAATCCTCCGACGCCAGCTCGAAGCCGAGCGTGCCCTCCGGCCCTGTGTGCATCAATTCGCAGTCGATGTCCGGCATCCCCTTGTCATCCTTTTCGCTCTCACAGTCCGGCCAGAGGTCGATTATGCCGCTGGCGCTGAGCGTCACGCCCTTGCCGCCTTTCAGCATCCACCCCGACTCGGTCCATTCGTCGGCGTCACCGGGGATTTCGACACTATCGCCTTCGGTGACGACGGATATCACAACGTTGAAGAAGCCCAGGTCGTCTTGCGCCCAGTATTCCGTATCGTTGACCGCGACGAACAAGGGGCCGTCGAACTCGGCGACGAAGGTGCCACCGGCGCCCACCAAGAAGGGCGGGCTGCCGTTGATGCGCGCCACCAGCACGCCGATGTTCGCGCCCGGCAGCGGACAGCCCGGCTCGGCAGGGCCGAAGACCGGCGTGCCGTTGGGACCTAAGAACTGTACCAACCGACAGTCAAGGTCGGGGTAACCCTTCTCGACTTTGGTCTCCTCACAGTTGGGCCAGATGTTGATCGTGCCGGAGGCTGTGATGGTGAAGATGTCGCCCTTCTTCAGCACAATGCCCGTATCGTACCACACGCCGTTATCCGGCGGCACGACGATGGGGTATGGCAGGGAGACGAACACGATAAAGCTGCCGTAGTTATCTTCCATATATTCGATGTCGTTGTTTGCGAACTGAAGCATCCCGTCAGCCGGCGCTGTGAAGGTGCCGCCCGTCCCCACGAGGAACGACGGTGCATTGCCAACGCGCCCGATCAACGCGGCGTTTGGCCCGCCGGGGTAGGGATAGCTTGGTAGGGCCGGGCCAAAGACGGTGACACCGTTCGGGCCTACCTGCTGGACCACGACACAGTCGAGGTCGGGATAGCCCGCCTCGGCTTTGGTCTCTTCGCAGTTGGGCCAGATGTCGATCGTGCCGTTGACCGTGATGGTGAAGATATCGCCTTCGTTTAGCCAGATGTTGCTATTGATCCAGCCGAGCCGATAGCCGGGCACCTCTACCGAGATCGCCTGAGGGCCTTCGTCGTTCTCTTCTTGGGCGAAGGCGGCGGCGGGCGATAGCAGCACTAATAAAATTACGGTGGCTATAAGAATCTTACGCATGATGCACACTCCTATACACTTATGGCTTCTAAACACCCCACAGCAGAGTTTGGGGGCGGTCTGCCCCCATTGCACAACTCCGCTGCTGCACCCCGCTATTGTTGCCGAAACATCTACTCAGAATCGGTATCAGGTTCCTGATCGACGGCTACGATAATCGCGTGGAACGCGCCTACGTTGTCGTCGAATTCGTTGTCGTTGGGGCCTAGCATGAGTTCCCCGGCGGTGTTGGCCGTGAAGAACCCGCCCGACCCTACCGAGAAGGGTGTACCGTCGTCGATAGACCCGACAAGCTGCATACAATCCAGCCCGTCCACCGTGCAAGTACCCCACTCCGGCAGCGTCCGACACTTGCAGTCGCCCCAATCGTAGCGCCCCGCTGCGGCACAATCGGCCTCCGAATGTCCTTCAGGGCCGGTCCAGGGCATGGTCTCGATGGTACGTACCAGCCCGGAAGCGATGAGCAGGTAAGTTTGTCCGGCTTCTAGCTCGACTCCGGTTGGTGTCCACCGGTCAACCGAAGGCACCTCGACCGTCGTTACCAGCGCCTGGAAGGGGATGAACTGGATCACCACGAAGCTAAAGATGGTCGGCTCGCCGGGGCCGGTGATTACGACA
The DNA here is from genome assembly GCA_964544075.1 of uncultured Anaerolineae bacterium. Lineage (GTDB taxonomy): Bacteria > Chloroflexota > Anaerolineae > Aggregatilineales > JAFGMM01 > JAFGMM01. The sequence goes on along the minus strand of CAZJBO010000292.1, from coordinate 1,728 downwards.
AGGCCGGTAGCGCCGCCCAGCAGGAGGATGGTTTGCTGCCCCGCGACCAGGATCAGAGTCTGGCCCATAGCCGTCACCGAGCCGCTGCCGATGACCAACATGATCGTCATGCTGTTATCCGGCTGTGCCTCGACCACGATAATGGTGCCGCCCGACATACTGATGATCGCGCCGTTCAGCGCAAAGTTGGCCGTGATGCCGCTCGGTGTCTCTAGCACCAGCTTGTTCGGCGCACCCTTGCACTCCGGTTCATCCTCGGCGGTGCTGACGCTGAACGCATCGATGTCATCGGTCGCTTCCAGACGGTTGATGGTGACGTCACCCATCAGCAAGAAGCGGGTGAGTTCTTCCTCTACGTCCTCGGCATCCTCTGTATTCTCTGCATCCGCATCATCCGATTCTTCTGCAGCGCCGGGCATATCCAGCGTGGCGATGCCCCATTCTTGCGCCTCGATGTTAACCGGCCCGGTGTGGATGCTTAAGATGTCTTCCAATGCGACCCGGTCGCCCCGATTCTCAAAGGTAGCGTCGCTGTCCGGCTGCGCCTCGAACTCAATCGGGCCATGCACATAGCAAGCTCCGACCGCACCCTTAGGGCAGATTTGCTCGATCGTTGCTTCTACTTCCATCACAAACTCGGCGCATTCTTGTTCCACGCTGTTCTGCGCGGCGGCGGGGAGAGGGCGTGACGCAAGGAAGGGCGCGGTAAGGCAGACCAACAGTACGAGAATAAGACGTGATTTCATAATTTTTTCCCTCGTATATATATCGAACAATCGATAGACGATTTTTTACGGCCTATCCAAATGCTCTAATGGAATCGGTTGGGGAGGATGCCCGGTGGTAATGGGAAGGATTGAAACGGTTTTGATCGCTGCCTGGGCGGGTGTTGGAGGTGGGGGAGAAGCGCATGGTCACCTGCCGGATGCCGAAAAGGGTCATTCGCACGCCCAACTCCCGCGATCGCGGGGTAATCGCGTTGATGTTGGCCGAAGACCGCGTTCCACACCCAGTCGGACCGCCGCTTACAGGTTGCATTACCGGCGTGGGGTTGATTTTCAGAGGCTTTGTATCTGTTCACCTGGGGCGAAGCCCCAGACGGCCTAGAGTCTCCCGGACCTCTTCCCGGCGCAGCAAAGCCACGCCTAAGCGGGTCACCGCCGCGTAAGCAGGGCTGCGGGGGTATAGGGTGACCGGAAGGAATACCGCCTTCAAGTGGCTCGGTGCCTCCAGAGCGCAAGGTGAATAGATACGACGTTTCAAAGAGCATTTGAGTGCATCTGACTTCACTATAAAATTTAGGATGTATTGATTACAAATAGACAATAGAGGAGGAAGGCTACCGCCGTCAATAGGCCATAAGTCATACAGGGTAGGTTACACGATACTTTGGAGGCAACTTCAGGCGCGTCGGGGGCACCGTCATGTAATCCCGCACCCCGCGCGCTGCTGTTGCCCGTGGCGCTTGTATATGGTTACAATCGCTGCATCCGCGCTCACCGGTGGATCGATCGCTCATCGACTGTGAGCCGATACCCCGCTCGTTATTACCAGGAGGAATCGATGAAACACGCCTTGTCACTCGATGTGCTCTCATTGATGGGTGTCATGATGCTAGTTGCGCTCGCCTTAGGGATCGGGGCACGCCGGCTGGGTATCCCCAAAGTGGTCGGGTTTATTATCGCCGGCACTTTGGGGATACCCAGCCGGCGTGCCCCGATACCTAAG
>CAZJBO010000291.1:0-4045 GCA_964544075.1 uncultured Anaerolineae bacterium | reverse complement strand
AGAACTGCCGAAGCGCGCCCACAACAAAGGCGACATCTTTAGGAATGGGTTCGAGTTTATCGATGCGGGCAGTGAAGGGTTCTGTCAGCGTGGGGGTCTGGATGCTGACGCGCGCATCATCGCGCAGCCTGACCGTGACGCGCATCCGCAGATTGACCGCCGTCACGATGCACGCATGACCATATACGACCGCGTGTTCGCCGAATAACATGAGCTTGCCCGGTGCTGAAGCTGTGATTGTGCGCATGGCATATCTACCTGAGGTTCTATATGACTAAAGCGAGATTATAGGCGAGCAGCGTAGGCTTGACAAACCGACGAGTCATGTTATGGGTATTATTACTCTAGGACATGTTGATTATGAGGATGCACACCTCGCGCCACCGCTTCATAACCCACTCCAACCGGTCCGCCCGCCTCTTGACATAATTTTGCTTTGGTATATAATATACTGACCAGTCGGTCTAGACCGACCGTTCGGTCTAGAGTGGCAATCGAGGTAGATATGGCCGACATCAACCCAAAAGAGGCGCGCAAGCACGAAATTCTCGAAGCGGCGTTTCAGGCTTTTGCCGAAAAGGGGTACGACAAAACCAGCGTGGACGACATTGTACGTGTCAGTGGGCTGAGTAAAGGCACGCTGTATTGGTATTTCGAGAGCAAGCAGGCGATCTTCGTCGCTTTGGTGACGCACGTGTTCGACGCCTTTAGCGAAGTCTTTAAACAGTTCGTCACCGAGACGGAAGACCTCCCACCGGACAAACAGTTGCAAATGCTCATCAATAGTTCCAGTCAAATGATGGATGCCGTCCCGGAGTTCAGCGGCCTGTATATCGATTTCTTTGTACAGGCATGGCAATATGAAGCCGTCCAAGAAACGCTCGTCCGTGTCTACAACCAATATGTCGAAATGCTTCGTAAGATACTCCGGCGGGGCATTGACGAAGGCGTGTTTCGTCCGGTGAACATAGAGGCGACAGCGTGCGCGATCGCGGGTGCGGTGGATGGAATTTGGTTTCAACGCATCCTCAACATCAACCAGGACGACGAACCGATGTATGCGCTCGCCGATATCATTTTGCACGGTGTAGTGAAAGGAAAGCATAATGTCTGAGAACGGCGTGGCTGTGACCGTGAGAGATGTATCACGGCGCTTCCGGCGTACAGTCGCCATCGACCACGTGAGCCTAGAAGTGAAGCCGGGCGAATTGTTCGGCGTGCTGGGGCCAGACGGCGCGGGCAAAACCACGCTGCTGCGCATGATGGCCGGTGTGCTCGATCCATCGGGACCGCCCGCGACCGACTTGCGCGGCAAGGCTTTGGCGATATTGAAACCACCGACGGGCCACATCAATGTAGACGGGTTCGACACGGTGGCGGAGGCGGAGGCATTGAAGACGCACATAGGGTATATGCCACAGAGCTTCGGCCTTTATCACGACCTTTCGGTTGACGAAAATCTGGCGTTCGTCGCGGAAGTGTTCGGCATAACCGGCAAAGTGCGCGCCAAACGCATCGATGAGCTATTGGCCTTTACCAACTTGGCGCAGTTCCGAACGCGGCGCGCGGGCCAGCTCTCCGGCGGCATGAAAAAGAAGCTGGCGTTGGCGTGCGCGCTCTTGCACCATCCGGCACTGCTGCTGCTCGACGAGCCGACCACCGGCGTCGATCCGGTAACACGCCGCGACTTCTGGGACCTGCTCTCCGGCTTGCACGCGGAGGGCGTCACGGTGATCGTTAGCACGCCCTATATGGATGAGGCCGAGCGCTGCAACCGGGCAGCGATGCTTTTTGAGGGACGTTTATTAGCGCTGGGCACGCCGGATGAGATCAAGGCGCGCACGCCTGGGCAGGCATTGGCGCTGCAAGGCGACGATATGCGCGCGGCGCGCACCGCACTAGAGGGGACCGCCGGGTTACTAGAGATACAAACCTACGGTGACCAACTCAATCTTATCTTTGAGGGCGACCTCAAGGTGATGCTGCGCACCGTCCGCGATGCGTTGGAGAGGGCGGGTGTGATGATCGACAGTTTGGAGCCGGCCCCGGTGCGCATGGAGGAGACGTTCATCTACTTGGTAAACGAAGCGCGAGGTCACAAGGAGGCTCGAACGTGAATATAAACCATCTAAGCGCGATTGTGCGCAAAGAGTTTCATCACATCATGCGCGACCGAGGCGTGCTGTTTTTGCTGACGGCGGGGCCGGTGTTCCTGATGGTGATTTTCGTCTATGCAATGACCGCCGATGTACGCAATGTGCCGGTGGCGATTGTAGACTTGGCAGATAACGCCGCTTCTAAGACATTGATCGAGCGACTGGATGAAACCGAGGCCGCAGCGGTCACGATGCACCTGGCGAGCGTCGAAGCCATAGACGCCCGCCTCGACCGCAACGAGGTACGCGCGGCGCTGGTCATCCCGGAGGGCTACGGCAATATGCTGGGGCTGATGACGGGGAACATCCCGCAGATGAAGATCATCATCGATGGCACAGAACCGATGTCGGCGGAGCGCGTGATGGAAGCGGTGTACACCGAGGTCGAGGACCACATGCGAGAGATGGCGCAGAACGCTTTCGGCGACGTGCCCGGCTTCGACTCGGCGCTTTTAGCGCGCCCTGTTGAGATCGAAATGGAGCAGCGCTATAACCCCGACCTACGCCCCATCATCGACTTTTATCCGGGCCTGGCATCGATGGTGTTATCGCTACCGGGCATCGCGCTTGCGATGGCATTGGCGCGTGAGCACGAACTCGGCACGATGGAGCAGCTCGTGGCGACGCCGGTGAACAAACTGGCGATGCTCTTGGGCAAAGCGGTGCCCTATTTGGTGTTTGGTTTATTGGATGTGCTGCTCATTTTGGCGCTGGGGCGCTTCTTTTATAGCGTGCCTTTCAGGGGCAATCTCATCCTGTTTCTGGTCCTATCGTTCTTCTTTTTGTTCTCGAATACCGGCATCGGGCTGCTGATCTCGGTGTTGATCCGCAGCCAACAGTTGGCGATGGTCGTAGCGTTTTTGATATTTTTCTTACCGGGGTTCTTCCTATCCGGCGTGTTTTTCCCGATCTGGGCGATGCCCTGGGTTTTGCAGATCGAGCTGCAGATGCTGCCGGTGACGCACTATGTCACGATCAGCAAAGCGCTGTATCTGCAAGATGTACCGGCGGCGGGCCTACTGTTCAATGCGGCAGCATTGGTCGGGTTGGGCGTGGGGTTTGTCGCACTTTCGGTAGTTTTGTTTAGAAAGAAGGTGGCGTGATGGCATCGCTTCGACGCATTCTGACAATTGCCTGGAAAGAGTTGTTACACCTACGGAAAGACCGCGCATTGGTGCCGTTCTTTCTCTTCGGCGCGCTGACCGAACTGTCGCTCATCGCCTGGGCGACCGGGCAGCCGATTCACAACATCGACATGACGATAGTGGACCACGATCAGAGCGTGCAAAGCGCGGCGCTTGTCGCAGCATTGGACGAAACCGATGAATTGACACACCGGCGCGACGCAGAAAGCCAAGATGGAATCTACGACCTGATGCACAACGCGAAAACCATCGTCGGCGTGGTGATCCCGGAAGGCTACGGAACGGCGCTCAAAGCGAAGGGACAACCGACGGTCAAACTGATCTTAAACGGCATGGATGTGCTGAGCGCATACACGGCGCAGCAAGCCGCGCAAGAGGCGATCTATGCACAGGGCTACCGCGACGCCTTCGGTATGCAGCCCGAAGATTATGAAGACGAGATGCCGGAGGTCACGGTTAAATACAATGAGGGCCTTACACGCTCTCACTACACGCTGCCCGCCGAAATGGGATTCATGTTCTACATGATGACCGTCATCCTGGCCGCGATCGCCGTGACGCGCGAGCGCGAACGCGGCACACACGAGCAGCTCTTGGTGATGCCTTACCGCTCGTGGGAGGTCATCATCGGTAAGACTCTGACCCCGATGATGATAGGCTATGTGTTGTTTCTGGCGACGCTGTCGCTCACGGTGCTCCTGTTCAACGTGCCGTTTCACGGATCGCTGCCCTCGTTTCTGGTGT
>CAZJBO010000290.1:1113-4046 GCA_964544075.1 uncultured Anaerolineae bacterium | reverse complement strand
TACCGCCACGCCCACACCCACCGCTACTGCCACACTCACCGCCACCGCTTCGCCCTCCCCCACCTATACGCCCACACCGGCCTTCTGCACCACCAACGCCACCACCAACGCCAACTTGCGCGTCAACCCCGACGGCAAGGCAGTAGGCATTGTTATGACAAACGATGCGTTAGAAGTGGTCGGGCAGGACGAAACACAATTGTGGTATCAGGTGCGGCGCACGAATGGACAGCTTGCGTGGATCGGCAAAGAACTTGTCGAGGCGCTGGTCTGTCCGCTCTCCTTCACACTGCCGACCGTTAACCTGCACGGGCATACCGGGGGAGTTTGGTCGGTTGCATGGTCACCGGACGGAACACGGCTCGCAAGCTCAAGCCAGGACCACACGGTACAAATATGGGACGTCAGTAACGGGACGCGCGTAACCGCGCTGCGCGGTCACGCAAGCGGGATCACTGCGGTCGTGTGGTCGCCGACGATCTTTGATGATGGGCTTTTGGCTACCGCATCTTGGGATTCTTCGCTCTGGCTGTGGCAGCTCACCGCTAACTCCGACAACCGGGTAGAAGGCGTCCCCCTGACCATCAGACAAGGGAATTCGTTTTATCTCTACGACCTGGCATGGCAGCCGGCACCCTCGGATAACCTGCTGCTGGCCGGCGCAAGCGCCGATAACACAATCCACATCTGGTCAATCACCAGAGGCACCGGCGGCATCAACATAACAGAGATCGCCACGCTCAAAGGACACTCGAACGAGGTGCGTACCGTCGCATGGTCGCCCGACGGCACGATGTTGGCCAGCGGCAGCAACGATGGAACGATACTCATATGGTCGGTCCTGCCCGGCGAGGATGCACAGTCAATAGACAGCCAGCTCCTGGCGAGGCTGACAGGCCATACCGGGACCGTCCGGGACGTGTCGTGGTCGCCGGACGGCACCTATCTCGCCAGCGGGAGCCTGGATAAGACCGTGCGCGTGTGGCATGTCGCCAGCGCCGAGACGGTCGTGCGCCTCGGTGGTTACAGCCGCGAAGTCTTGGCAGTGGCTTGGTCACCGGATGGCAATTATCTTGCCGGTGGCTCCGCCGACAACGTTGTGCGCGTATGGCCGGTCGAATTTGACGCCGATGCAACCGGTGGCCTTAACATCCGCTGGGAAGACACGATGGTGTTTGAAGGCCACAATGGAGAGGTCCGGACTCTGGCATGGTCACCGGATAGTGTATGGCTCGCCAGCGGCAGCGCAGATAGCAGCGTGCAGCTGTGGACGATGCCTTAAATCTACATCACTGCGGCTCCGCCCGGAGCTGCTCTAACACAGGTTCGACCAAAAGATCGGCCACCACTGCATGGCCGTGCGGGGTAAAGTGCCGATCGACATCACCATAGAGGCGCACGCCGTCGGCCTCGGCCACATCGAGCAGCGCGTCGGTTATATCGATAACCGTCAAGCCGCGCGCGCGCATCTCAGAGAGCAGCAAGCGCGCCGGCTGGTCTAGGTCTACTGTGTTGGGGTCAACCTCGGCAAACTTAAGATAGTCCGCAAGCCATTCATCCGCATAGATTTGGTAAGGGGCCGGCAGCAGAACAAAAAGCGTTGGGATGTCATAGCGCGCAGCCTCGGCCTCGATGTCGGCGCAGATATCGGCGGTGTTGGCCCACATATGGTCGTCTGCGAAGTCGCTAAGCATCGCATCGGCGAAGCTGTGCGACACAAATTCCGAATGGATGGTGGCAAGCAGACGGCTTTTGACCCACACGAACAAGTGCGAATGCCCCTCGAAGTAATCGTTAATCGGGTATAGAAGCGCGTTGACCAGTTCATCTTTCGAGAGCGCCTTAGGGATGCGCAGCCTGTGGACCGGCTCACTTTCGCGCGGGGCAAATTCATCGACCCGGTACGACACAACATCGTTTTCCATGTAGATAAACACCAACACCATGTCATAGTCGGTGCGGGCGAGTTCGTCTTTCTCCTCCAAGAGGTAGTGGTTTGGGTTCCAATCCTCCACCCCGGTATTGACCACCTCGACCTGCCCCCCCAACGCTTCGGAGAGCGGCGCTTCGAGAAGCGTGGTCATGATCTGCGCATACTCGACCTGCAGGGCAAGCAGGAAAGAATCGCCAAGCGCCAAGATGCGATACTCCGCCGCCGTGCGCGGTTCTGCACCGACACGGTGCCCGTGCGCATCGGTGAGCACATGCACCTTACGCTCGCCGGTATTCACATGGGTATCGATGTTCGCCGCCACACGGTGACCAAAGCGATCATCGGGCACATAGACATTCGAGCGCCGTATAATCAACTGCTGCGGCATGAAGATGCGCACGCATACTTCGAGGAGCACAAGCGTTATCGTCAGCGAGACGGCGACCATCAGAGAGCGCACAGCAATAGTTTTGAGTTTTTCTTTCATCGTTTACCTCGCATCCATCTCCATCATCAACCATCTATAAGGTAAACGCCGCGCGCCGGCACGCTCACAAAGTAACGCACGCCGGGCAGCACAACGCCGAGCGCTTGCTCTAACGCCGCCTGATGCTTACCCTCGCATATCAAATGTACATTAGGGCCGGCATCGATGGTCAAATATACCGACAAGCCCTGCTCGCGCCAGCGCTGGACTGCGTGGATCATCTGCACCGTGGCAGGCTGCCAATAGCAAATGCCGGACATACTCGACCACGCATCCCCCGACAGCCGTGAGGTCAAGGCGATGGCGTGCATCTCCAAAGCCTCCTCCTCGACCGCCATACCGAAGGTATCGAAGTCTTTGTGTAATAGGGCATCGCGCACCACCGCCAGCGTGCGCGGCAGACGCGCCAAGCGTGCCGCAAAGAAGGGACTCGCAGCAGCGGCGCGATGCCCCTCCGACGAGGAAATGCGCTTTGCGCGCTCGTCCAGCAAAACCGATACGATCTTGATGTCC
>CAZJBO010000290.1:0-1103 GCA_964544075.1 uncultured Anaerolineae bacterium | reverse complement strand
AGCTGTCATCGTCTGTACCGGCGTTCCACTCGGCGAAACCATCCGGGATAGAACGGCACGCGCTCCCCGACCCGTTGCGCGCCAGGATGGAGAGCGCTTTTGCGTCGAGCGCCAAGCCTGCCGCCCGGCTCGCCGCCAGCGAAAGCGCGGCGAACGCCGAAGCCGAGGATGCGACCCCGGCGGAGGCGGGGAAGTCGTTCTGCGATACCACAACGGCGCGCGTTTCGATACCGGCCATGCGCCGCACTCGGTCAAGGTGACCGGATACACGGGGATGTGCGCCGGGCCTGCCGTTGATCGTGATGTGGTCCACATCGGCGCGCGGGTCGAACATCACCGAAGTGGTTGTAGTTGCACCGCTCAGGTTGACCGATATTGAGTTGTTGGTAGGAATATTGCGCGCTGCGTCGGCCTTACCCCAATATTTGACGAAGGCAAGGTTTGGGTGTGCTATGGCGGTGGCTCTTGTCGTCATCGCAGCACCTCGATGCGCACGCCCGGCGCGCCGGTCTCCAGGTCGAGCACCTCCGCGCCGGGAATGCCGGACGCGGCGAGGGCAGCCTCCACCCTCGGATGCGCCCCGGCATCGGCCAACGCAATCATACAATCACCGCCGCCCGCCCCGGAGAGCTTCGCACCATACGCGCCCGCCTGCCGCGCCGCACCTATCAAAGCGTCCAGTGCGTCTGTGCTGACGCCAAGCGCGGCAAGCCAAGCCTGGTTTTGGTCCATCAACCAACCAAGCCGGGCATAATCTCCCGCGACAAGGGCGATCCGCGCGCTCTGCACCATAGCATCAACCCGCCGCATATCGGACTCGACCACGCCGGGGTTCCGAGCATACAGCGCCGCTACATGCTTGGTCAGGTCCACGGTCTGCGCCTTGTGGCCCGAATAACCAACCACGAGCGGCAGGGCAGTCGGCAGCACAAGCGGCGCTGCGGCCTTTGTCGCGCCATCAAAGTAGAGTGTGCCGCCATAGGTCGCAGCGGCGACATCAAAGCCGGAGCCGACGCCGCCTTGTGCCTCTAACACCGCCGCATAGCTCAGGGTAAAAACCCTGTCGGGGGGCAAAGAGTGTCCTAACGCTTCCGAAAGCGCCT
>CAZJBO010000289.1:0-4051 GCA_964544075.1 uncultured Anaerolineae bacterium | reverse complement strand
CGGGGCGGAGCGCAGCGCTGGGGCTATCATAGGCGAACTTGTCGAAGGTAAAGATAGTATCGACCAAACCGGTGCCACGCAGCACCGGCGCACTGTGTGGGGTGGTAAGCAGATCGATTTGTGCGGCAGGGAAGGCACTACGCAACGCGGCCAGGGCCGGCGTCGCGACAAGCAGATCGCCGATATCGGCAAGTTTGACGGCAAGAATGCGCATGTTATCGTGTCGATCTGAGGCAAGACGGCGCACAAGCACCGGGCGGTTGATGCGCCCCCCTCAGCACTATTCGTTATACAGGTCGAGGTTGATACCGATAGCTTGCAATTCAGCGCTATGGGTATCGTCGGCACGGGCATCGAAATACATGCCGCCGACGTCTTCCACTTGGTCAAGGTTGACAAGCTGATAGGCGCGCACCCGCACCCGCACCTGACCGGCACGCGCGGCGGTCAGGGTGAATGTTGCCGGCACAGCAGCGCCGTCGGACGGCACCTCCAGGGTATGCTCTGGCGGCGCGACGGCGCAATTGACACCCTCCAGCCGCAGCACTAAAGCGGTTGCCTCTTTTAGCCCCGGTCCCTGCGGCGCGTCAACGCCGACATAGAGTTGAGCAGGGCTGCCCACGCCGAGGGTCTGAGGCACGACAGCCGTCAAGCGGCGCGGCACAGTCTCAGGACCTTGTGCCGATGCGTTGGGCTGGCCGGTCTCTTCAGCCTTGACCTGGGCGATGATTTGGGATGCTTTACGCCCTTCGGGGGTCAGGTGATATTCACCGGCCATATCCATGCTTAGGTAGTTGCGTGTGACCAGACGCCGGATGGCTTTGCCGAATGCCCGGTCGCTGAGTCCGGCGCCCTCACAAATAGTGATAGCATCGGCTTGGCCGTGTTCTTGTTGGTTGAGAAACAACAATACATCAAAGGCCTGGGGCGGTAGGATTTTCAGTTCGTATGGAAGTTCCATGCGGCACCTCATAGAGAGACGGGGTTCTGGGGGTCAGAGTTATTGATAAGTTTATACTTTCTTCTGATTATGACAAGTCCGGTTCTTTAAAATCATATATGCCGTCTCGGATGTGGTAACGTCGTCCACAGTCGGGACAGTCGAGCGCTGCGGCGGTCTCGTGCATCTCCAGACAGCCGCAAGCAGGGCATTTGAATATAGATGTAGGGAGGGTCGGCGGTGTCGGCGCGGTACCGGTTGCTTGGAGCTGCATAAAGACACTGGGGCTGAACTGCCACCAAGCCCCGGTACGCTGAATCGGACGTTCGAGCGCAACCAGTATGTGTGTAGGCACGGCCTGTTTGAGCCGGGCGATGCGGAAATGTGATACGGTGAGCTGACGGTTTATGCTAAACTCGGCGTTCTGTACGGTCTGGCGCATCATCTTGGGGTGGAAGTTGAAGTTTAGGGCGATAAACTCGATGGGGTCTGGCGAGAAAGGATTCCAGCTCTGCTTGCGGAGCAGATAGCGCGCGATCGCCTTGAAGTTGCGCTTATTGGCGTATTCGAGGATGAAGATAGCGCCCTCGGCGAGCGCGGCGCGCACCTGTGCGAGCGCAGCGGGGGCATCGGCTATGTGATGGATGACACGTATCATGGTCGCGCCATCAAAGACGCCCGGCGCGAAGGGGAGGCGGTATACATCGCTGGCGACATAGCGGTAGCGGTGGCCGCCTTCGCCGTCGCCAAGCCGCGCGCGTGCTTCTTGCAACATCGAGCGTGAGTAGTCGTGGAGCACAACCTCACGGTAACCGGCCAGCTCGTCGGTTAGACGGCCAAAGCCGGCGCCGACCTCCAGGACGCGCTGTCCGCCGGACGGCAGCAGCCGCCGCATTGCGATGCGCTCGACTTGGTCTTCATAGTTGCGCTGGTCGCCGCCCCAAAACTCAGTGCTGTATGCCGACCCTTCGTAATCGCAAACGGGTGGTGGCTCGACGCTCATTAAGGGTTGGCCTCCCGGCCCATGATGGCGTCTATGGCTTCGGGATAGCTGTTAGGCAGGCTGTCGATGAGGTTCACATAAGGCTCAAGCAGCATCCGCAAGTCATAGAAGGGACCGTGCAACTGTGTCTCTTGCAGGGGAATCTCGACATCAACCAGGAGGTTAACCGGCACCATCTCGTCCACCGGCACGTCCATCTCTACCACAAGGGGGAGTTCCATACCAATCGGCAGTTGCAAATCTACCGTGCCGCTGATATTGCCGCCGCCGCCGGGCAGGTTGAAGGTGGCGGGCTGGGTAAGACGGACATTGCCGGTGAGGCGAGCAATGATGGGGTGTTCTTTGAGGTTGAGTGTGAACTGGACCGGAATTTCGTCTTGTACGGCCAGCTGTCGGATGATGTCGGCCTCATCTAGCTCGACAAAGCTGCCGTGCAACCCATCGATCAACGGCTCTAGGATGCCGTTCTTGATGTCGAACAAGAGCACACCCAAGATCAGGACGATGGAAAGAAGTATGAAATTCATGATGAATGAAAAGAGAATAGCAAAGTTTTTAAAAGCGTTCCACATGGTGCGTTGCATGGCAGGCCTCCCGGAGAGTAGGCACAACTTCACATACTGCGATGATAGTCTGAGCGGTTGGATAAGTCAACCCAGGTCAGGTCGAGGATGCCTGATGGATGGACGCAGACAAAACACCGTGGTGGTATGACCATACGCATTTTAGGGGCGGAGGGGTAACCCTCGGTTCACTCGTCCAACGGTTTACCCAGCCGCGCACGTTCTTCTTCTGCTATCTCTACATCCAGCTTTTTATACAGCGGCTTGGGTTTACGCAGCGCTTGCCCTGCCGGGAGCGCGCTCCTCTCCCACCGGCCACATGCGGCCTCGGCGTTGTATATCAACGCATCGTGGGCGCGGGTGCTCTCTTGATATGTCACGATCTCTTGCGTGCCGAAGAGCTGTCCTTCGTAACCGAGCATCGTATGCAGCTTCTGACACGTGAAGGGCAGGAAGGGCGCAAGCAATATCTTCAGGTTGTCAATCGCACGCAGCGCCGTATAGACTGTGGTCGCTGCGGCCTGCCTATCTTCCTTCACCACACCAAACCAGGGCGCACGGTCGAGGTAACCGTTGACCTCACGCGCCAGCTCCATCGCTGCCGAGAGCGCCGCACGCAGCTTGACCGTCTCGATATAACCGCCTACCGTGTCGAAACCGGCTTCGACCTTCTCCAGCAATGCGACGTCGTCCGGGCGCAGCGTGCCGGGGTCAGGCACCGCTTTGTCGAAGTTCTTGTATGCGAACTTCATCACCCGGTTGACCAGATTGCCCCACCACGATACCAGCTCGTCATTATTGCGCGCCACGAAGCCCCCCCATGCAAAGTCGGCATCACGGGTTTCGGGCATAACTGCCGCCACATAATAGCGGATCGGGTCGGGGTCATAGCGCGTCAGGATGTCCGGCAGCCAGATTGCCCAATTGCGGCTCTTGGAGAACTGCCGCCCCTCAATGTTCATGAATTCGTTTGCCGGCACGTCATAGGGCAAGTTGAGCTGTGCTTGGGGGTCGTCGTGATAGATGCCGCTCACGCCCATCAGCTCGGCTTGCCAGATGATGGTGTGGAAGGGGATGTTATCCTTGCCGAGGAAGTTGTAAATCTTGGCGTTTGGCCCATACCACCAATGTTTCCAAGCATCTGGGCGGCCTGTGATCTCTGCCCACTCCACGCTTGCGCTGAAGTAGCCCATCACCGCCTCGAACCACACATAAAGCCGCTTATCCTCCCAGCCCTCCAGCGGCACACGGACACCCCACTTGATATCCCGCGTGATTGGCCGTCCCTGTAGACCTTGCTCGATGAAGTTCCGCGCGAACTTTATCACGTTAGGTCGCCAGCTGCGCTTATCCTCGGCGTTGAGGTAGGCCAGCAGGCGGGTGCTGAAAGCCGGTAAGTCGAGGAAGTAGTGCTCGGTTGCGCGGACAATCGGTGTCGAGCCATCGGTCTTGCTGTGCGGGTCGATCAGGTCGGTACCGTTAAGCAAGGTGCCGCACTGGTCGCACTGATCGCCGCGCGCCTCGGTGTAGCCACACTTAGGACAG
>CAZJBO010000288.1:0-4057 GCA_964544075.1 uncultured Anaerolineae bacterium | reverse complement strand
GGGCGGCAAGACCTCGGCAATGTTCCGCGCCGGGCACGAGCTGATGACCGATGGTTGGCGGGTGTTGGCGACTACTACAACTCGCCTCGCCGAGGCGGAGTTGGCGCTTGCCCCGGTGTCGCTGGCGCTGGGCGACCGCCCGGAGACTCTTGTCAATACTCTGTGGCGCTTGCTGCGGCGGCATCGTTTTGTCTTTGTATACCGGCGCGTGGCGCATGGTAAGGTGCTCGGTCTCGCGCCCGGAGAGGTGGAATGGCTCGCCGATCGTCTGAACTCGGATGCTTTGTTGGTCGAGGCCGACGGTGCGCGGCGGCTGCCCCTGAAGGCGCCACATCCCCACGAGCCGGTCATCCCGTCCGGCGCCAGCTTGGTGGTGCCGGTGGCAGGCTTGGACGTGATCGGGCAGCCGCTGGATGATGCGCATGTCTATAATCACCAAAAGCTCACCGAGATATACGGCTTCCAGACCGGCGCGCCGGTCTATGCGGCGTGGGTTGCGCAAGCGCTCCGACACGAGGCGGTCGGGCTGCGCGGCGTGCCGGAGGGCGCGCGTGTGGTTCTGCTGCTCAACAAGGCCGATGGCCCGGCGCGCCGTGCGCAGGCGCGGACGGTGGCGCAGATCGCGCTGCGGGCTGCCCCATCAAAGCGGCGTGCCCCTCAGGTGCCCCGCATCGGTGCGGTGGCGATCGGGGCGATGCGGGCCACCGACCCTATCTTTGCACTGCGGCGGCGCGTGGGCGCGGTGGTGCTGGCGGCGGGCTGTGCAACCCGGATGGGGTGTTCGAAGGTGTTGCTGCCCTGGGATGGCTCGACCGTGCTGGCGTCGATTGTCGCACGGCTGCAGTTGGCGGCGTTGAGCGAGATTGTGGTGGTGACCGGGCATAAGTACCGGGCAGTGCGCGCGGCGCTCGACGGGAAGTTGGTGCGGTTTGCATATAACCCAGATTACAGGGAAGGTGAGATGCTGTCGTCGTTTCAGGTGGGGCTGCGTGCCCTGAGCGCGGCAACTCAGGCTTGTTTGTTGGTCTTGGGCGACCAGCCGCTCTTGAGCGGGCGTGTGATGTGGCAGGTGTTGGAAGCCTATGCAGAGGGCATAGACCGGAAGATCGTTGTGCCTTCCTACAGGCGGCAGCGCGGACACCCGGTGCTTTTCGACCGGGCGCGCTGGGCCGAGCTGCTGGCGCTTGGTGCGGGAGAGGCCCCGCGTGATGTGCTGCGGCGGCGGGCCGGTGAGGTGCATCATGTGCCGGTGGATACGGGCTGGGTTCTGCAGGACATCGATACCCCCGGCGATTATGCCAGGGCGCTGCGCGAGGCGGGCTTGTCGGGGGGCTGCGCGCCGCGTGACACGTTATAGAGGCCTCCGCTGCCTCTCTCCCCGGCGCGGGAGAAGGGGGCGGGGGGTGGGGAGAACTCGTCGGGCAACCTTTGCATGTACCCGTTATACTCTGAATGTGTTGCAAAA
The DNA here is from genome assembly GCA_964544075.1 of uncultured Anaerolineae bacterium. Classification (GTDB taxonomy): domain Bacteria; phylum Chloroflexota; class Anaerolineae; order Aggregatilineales; family JAFGMM01; genus JAFGMM01. Next base: position 2,592 of record CAZJBO010000288.1, on the reverse strand, counting down.
TACCGGGAAAATGCTAAGATGAATTAGCGACCGTGCAACCATAGGGGAGCAAAAGTGATTGTTTGTCCAAATTGTGAGCACGAAAACCCTGAGGGTTCGCTAATTTGTGCCCAGTGTGGAAGCCAGTTTAACGACGACATCGTCGGCAGCCTTAGAACTAAGGAACTCGGCGATCAAGACGACTCGGTCGGCAAACCGCACTGGGGCACTGCACGCTTCAGCCCGGAAAGCGTATTAGTGATCCACGTGCGGGATAGCAGTGAGCCTCTGGTGATCCGCCCCAGCGATGAGGTGGTCATCGGGCGCTATGACCCCGTGAGTCGGACTATTCCAGACCTCGACCTTAGCCCCTTCAAAGCGATGGACAAAGGCGTATCACGCCTGCACGCCGCCATCCGACGGCAAGAAGATTCACTGAGCGTGGTAGATTTGGGGAGCGCAAACTCCACCTTCCTCAACGGCCAACGCCTCATCCCACACCAACCGCGCGTGCTGCGCGATGGTGACGAAATCCGCCTGGGGCTGTTGGTGCTCCATGTGTATTTCCGCCATAATACACAAGAGATGTAGAAATAAAACATAAGAAAAAATTAGGATAGCATAAAAGCGGGCTATATTGCCCGCTGACTGTTTAGCCAAACGCCTATTCTGATACAATACCTCCGTTTGCGAAGGAGAGAGGATAAATGCAGCAAGAAAAAGTTATCATCATCGGCTCCGGCCCGGCGGGTCTGACCGCAGCGCTCTATACCGCCCGCGCGAACCTTAACCCTTTGGTCATCGCCGGCGAACAGCTGGGTGGACAGGTCTCCACCACAAGCGAGATCGAAAACTACCCCGGCTTCCCCGGCGGGCTGAGCGGGTCGGAGCTGGTGGAAAACTTCAAAGAACACGCCGAACGCTTCGGCGTGCGGATCGTCTATGATATCGCGACCAAAGTAGACCTCGGTGATGGTAGCCCTTTCCTCGTCACAACCCACGGCGGCACGTACAAAACCGAGGCATTGATCGTGGCGGTGGGCGCGAAGCCCCGCACCCTCAACGTGCCGGGCGAAAAAGAGTTCGTCGGGCGCGGCGTGAGCTACTGCGGCACTTGTGATGGCTTCTTCTTCCGAGATAAAGAGATCGTGGTTGTGGGCGGCGGGGATAGCGCCATAGAGGAGGGCTTGTTCCTAACCCGCTTCGCGAGCAAGGTCGAGGTCATCCATCGGCGCGACGCACTGCGCGCCGGCCATACCCTACAAAAGCGTGCCTTTGATAACCCTAAGATACACTTTGTCTGGAACACCGTGATCGATGCGATCATCGGCGAAGATGGCGGTGTCGTCAATGCGGTGCGGCTGCGCGATGTCGAGACCGGCGAGACGCGCATACACCCCACCGAGGGCGTGTTCATCTTCATCGGGCATACCCCCAACAGCCGGATTCTGGGCACACAGCTAGAGACCGACCGCGCGGGCTATGTCGTCGTCGATAAGCATATGCAAACCAGCGTTGAGGGCGTGTTTGCCGCCGGTGAGATTATGGATTCGACCTATCGTCAGGTATCAACCTCGGTCGGGCAGGGCGCGGCGGCGGGGATATCGTGCGAGCGTTGGTTGGCGGAGCGCTCATAAGCCCCGCGCGCCATCACTCCCGCTCGAAATCTACCCCCAGTGCCTTTGGCGGGTTCGAGCGCAGCACGGCCCGCACTATCGACTTATAGCGCGGCGGCGCCATGCGGATAAGGCGGTCCACCAGGTTGCTGCTCACAAACAGCAGGGTGGCGATCATCAAAAGCCAGGGCACGGTGTTGAGCAACACCACCGGCAGCTCGGTGTTCTGCTGTAACAGAGAGGAGAACGTGCGCAGCGCCGCATAGAGATATGCGCCGAAGGCCACCTTGAAGGGGTGCCAGCCGCCAAAGATCACGATCGCCAGCGCGATCCAACCTTGCCCTAACATGCTTGGGTTGGCGTCCCAGCCCCGCTGGATGTCGAGCGAATAGTGCGCCCCCGCGATCCCCACCAACGCGCCGCCGGCTGCCGCATAGATATAGCGCAACAAGTTTACGTGCGCCCCGCGTGCAAAGGCCGCCTCCGGGCGCTCGCCCACGCCGCGCAGCGCCATACCGGGCCGTGTGCGGTACATATACCACCAAGTCGCTATGATGCAGGCAAAGCCGAAGTAGACCAGCGGCCCGTGGTCAAAGAGGATCGGCCCGATGATGGGGATGTCGCGCAGTATCGGGATGGGCATCTTGCTCATATATACGCCCACCTCGCCTCGATACGAACGCCCTAAGAACTTTGCCAGGTCTGCGCCGAGCAAGGTCAGCACAAAGCCCACCGCGACCTGATCTTGCTTGAGCGTAAGGCTGGCGAAGGTCACGATGAGCGCCATCAGCGCACCGGCGAGCGCTGCCGCTGCCACGCCCACCGCCACGCTCCCCGATACATACGCGCCCACAAAGCCCACCAGGGCCGCGAGCACAATCGATCCGTCGAGGGAGAGATTGACCACACCGGCTTTCTCGGTGATGGTCTCACCTATACTCGCCAAGACCAGCGCGGATGCAAAGCGCACAATCGATGCAAGGTTACCGATTAATCC
>CAZJBO010000287.1:0-4093 GCA_964544075.1 uncultured Anaerolineae bacterium | reverse complement strand
GGTGAATGGCGGGGCGTGCCCTACTTCGTCATGCCTTATTACTCGGAGGGGACGCTGGAAACGCTTATTCGGGGAAGTGGCCCGCTACCGATCACTGAAGCCGCCCGCATCTTGCAGCATATCACCGACGCGCTTGAAGCGGCGCACAAGAAAGGTATTATCCACCGCGACGTCAAACCCAGTAATATTTTGCTTGACGAGGGGCACAATGCAGTCCTGACCGACTTCGGCGTGGCTATGGCGTCCGACGCAACCGTCCAGTCTAGTGGCTTCTTCGGCACAGCGATGTATGCCGCGCCGGAACAGTTTCGTGGTAAGGATGTAGGCATCCCCACCGATGTGTACTCGCTTGGCCTGACCTTGTACTATATGTTAATCGGGCGTGCGCCTTTCAAGGCAAACGGCCTGGTGTTGATGACCAAGCGTATCGAAGGTGAGGGACCGCCTCATCCCAGTGACGTTAACGCCGATCTGCCGCGCGCTGTGGGAGATGTGGTCGCAAAAGCGACACAAGAAGAAGCCTCTGCCCGGTATGCAAGGCCCCGCGCGCTGCTCAAGGCTTTCCGCGCGGCAATGAAACAAGTGCAATTTGCACCTGTATATGCTTTAGTCGAAAAACTTCCCGACGAGGAAGCGCGGCGCGCCCTGACCGAGATAGCAATACAGAGCGAGAATAGGGGAGAACGTGAGATTGCTGTGAAAGCATTGACGTCACCACAGACGCCACCGCGAGCGAAAGAGCCGGCGGCGCCCCCCTCACGTAGGCCCGCCAGACGCCCGAAATTGGCGTTTGAGCCGGAATGGATAGAGATACCCGCCGGGCCGTTTCTGATGGGCAGCACCGAAGAACATGTTGCTATGTTGAAAGAGAAGTATGGTTGGATTTGGCCGGAGAATGAACTTCCTCAGCGCCTAATTGACCTGCCTATCTATCGTATTGCCAAATACCCCATCACCTACGCACAGTTCGAGCCGTTTGTCGCGGGCGATGGCTACGCCAACCGTGAGTATTGGACCGATGCGGGACGGGGATGGAAAGAGGCGGAACTGGGATGGAAAGAGGAAAGAAAGCAGCCGCGCTACTGGGAAGACCCTAAATACCACATTGCCAATCACCCGGTAGTTGGCGTGAGCTGGTACGAGGCCTATGCGTACGCGGCATGGCTAAGTAAGCAGCTCGGTTATGTGGTGCGACTACCCACCGAGGCGCAGTGGGAGAAGGCCGCGCGCGGTACGAAGGGCCTGATCTACCCGTGGGGGAATGAGTTTGATGCAGCGTGTTGCAATACTGAGGAAGGTGGTATTGGCAGGGCTAGCGCAGTAGACCGCTTTCCAGACGGCGCAAGCCCTTACGGGGTGATGGACATGATTGGCAACGTTTGGGAGTGGTGTCTTTCGCGGTACAAGAGATATCCCTACAAAGAAAACGACGGGCGCAATGATAAGATGGGTGCTAATGATCGCGTCTTGCGCGGCGGGTCGTTCGCCAACATTGAAAGGTACGCCCGCGCTGCTTTCCGTAACGTCAACTCCCCCGTCCACGACTTCATCAACTACGGCTTGCGCGTTTCTGCCCCCTCCTAACTCTGATACCTGAATCGCTGACAGGCCCGCCTTTGGCGGGCCGCCTGAATCCTGAGCCGCGCAGCGGCTTCTTCGGCGCGTGCGGATAACGCCTCATTCTTGTCGGTGAGGGGGGGTAAATGGTCATCGGACTTTGCACTATCGAGCTGTATCTGCCCGGCTGCGGTTCGCTAAAGGAGAAGCGCAGGATGCTCAAGCCGCTGTTGGTGCGCCTCCGCCGTGAGTTTAACGTCTCGGTTGCCGAGGTTGATCTGCACGAGGTTTGGCAGTCGGCGTCGATCGCGGCGGTCGTGGTCAGCACATCGAACGCCCACGCCGAGCGCACCCTTCACAGTGTTCTGCGCTGGATCGAGGACACGCGCCCCGACCTGGAGTTGGTCGCCGAGCAGTTCGAGCTGATACACTAAGCCGGTCCCGGCTATGCCGCCTCGATCTCGCCCTGCAAGCGCACGATCGCATCCCGGAGCGCGGCCAGAGTTTCGTCTTGTTGGCGATAGCGTTCTGCCAGCACCCGCAGCTGGCTCAGCACCGGCGCCAAGACCTGCTGTCCATACTGCAAGAGCCGTGCCCGTTCCTGCTCGGTGAGGCTGTTCATCGTGCGTTTATAGGTAGCTTCCAGCGCGTCCAACCGCGCGCTCAGGTCCTTCTTGGCGTCGTTGGTCAGCCGCCGCCAGAATAGCAGCGCCGCCGACCCTCCGCCGACCGCTGCCAGCGGCCCCAACAGCAAGCCTAACGGGGAAGCAACCGCGCCCGCCGGTATCGCGGCGGCGGCAATATTGGCGAGAAAGACCACCGTGCCGGCCAGCGCCACCGTGGTGCTGCCCGCCAGCCTCACCAAGTTGCCCTGAAATTGCTCGCGCATCTCTTCCACAGTCACCGGGTCCGAGTATGCTCGCAAGGTCGCCTCGGCGGTATAGATCGCCTCTTGCAGCGCTGCGCGTTGGTCGGCATAGGTGCCGGAATCTACCGCGCCGACCTCGGCGCGCACCAGCGCATCGAGCCGATTTAGCCGGTCGAGCACGCCGCGCCAATACAGGCGGCTGCCATCGACAAGCGCGTTGACATAACTGTTCGAGATCGCCGCGATCGCGTCCACCGTCTCGCCGACCACCTCTCGCTCGAACGCTTCGCGCAGCCGACTGCGATTGAGCGCCTTGCCGATCTTGGTCAGCCTTAGGTTGTCGTTGATGAAGTCTTCGCCCCGCATCCGCAAGTTGCCAAAGGTCCGCGCGATCTCGCCCAACGCCACGTCGCGCTGTGCGTCGATCTGTCCGGCGTGTGCCTCAAGCTCCATCCTAACCTGCTTGGCTTGTTCCTCGTCGTCCCCGACAAGCCGCCGCTTGCCTTGCACCGCCTCGCGCGCTTTATCATCCATGCGCAGGGCGAGCGCCAATTGTGCGAGCAGCTTTTGCTTGGCCGGTGAGACCTCCATAAAAGTGCGGTTTAGGTGATTACGGATGTGCTCGATGCCGCTATCGTGGCCCTTGTCGCGTTTATCGAGCGCTTGCTTGGCCGATACCATGAACAAGGGCGGCTCCAGGTTCAACAGCTCTTTCGCCTGCCGCCGCACGAAGGCCTCGACCTCGGCGCGTTCTCTCTTGTCCAGCAGGTCGGTTTGGTTCACCACCAAGATGATCTTCTTGCCATAGCTCTGCGCCAGTTCGAGGTAGAGGCGCTCGGCGTCGGCGAAGGCGCGCTTGGCCGAGAGCACGAAGATCACCATATCGGCGCGGTGTAGGAAGTCCTTCGCGGTTGCTTCGTGTTGCCGGAACACCGACCCTGTGCCCGGCGTATCGACGATTGAGATGCCCGCGCCGCCCGTGTTGGGGTGGCGCCATTCGCGGATATATTCGTTGATCTGCCGGGGTTTCTTCGACTTGGGCCGTCCGTAGCGTATAAGCTCGATTGCCTCGGTGGTGGGGGTGGCGCCGGTTTCGAGCAATCTATCGCCGAGCAATGCGTTGATGAGCGTTGACTTGCCGGCGTTGAACTCGCCCACCACGACCAGCAGGAAGAACATCGAGCGCAAGTCTTCCGCCGAGTCGCGGAGGCGGCGTGCGGTGTCGTTGGCCTCGGCGCCATCGCCGAGCGTTTCGATGCAGCCGGCCAGCGTGCCGAGCAGCTCAATTGCGCGCTCGCGGAGGTGGTTTAGCGGGCCGTCCAGGGTGATTTGTGGTTCTGACATTGGCATGTTGCTCACGTTTCCAGGGTTAGATATACCGGGGACTATATCACACCTGCTGCAAGGTCTGCTCTATCTCGTCAAGCGCTTGCTGTACCGCCGACAGCGCATCGCGCCGCGCTTCTTGCTCCTCCGTTTGCGTCTCGATGAGCCGCGTGTAGGGCTGTACGGCGTCTATGCGGACCTGGCGCGCATAATTGAGGTGTTCTTGGGTCGCGGCGTTCAGCACGCGCGCATAGTCGTCGCGCAGCCGGTCGATGCGCTTCGTGTAGCCGCGCGCCATACGGAGCGCTTGCAGTGGCATCCACAGGAACCCCAGCATTACTA
>CAZJBO010000286.1:0-4109 GCA_964544075.1 uncultured Anaerolineae bacterium | reverse complement strand
AAGCGGGTTGCTATCGTTGGTGGTATAGCGTGAGCCACGCCGCCGGGTGGGTTTGCTGCTTTCAAAATCACCCAGCTCGTCGCCGAGGTCATCTATGACGCAGTACATCTCATCGGCGACTTCCACGACACGGAACTCATTCCCTATCAAGTCGTACGCCGCCGCGTCGATGATGATTTCGCCGGGCTTGCCAAAGGATTCGGCTCGCATCGCCTGGGCGGTGAGGTTGCCGAGAATCATATAATCGCGCTGGGCATTGTTGCCCACGTGGACGGCAAACAAGCTCCCGCTGCTGATGCCGATCTTGGTCGTCAGCGCGCCGGGGCCAACTTTGGTATCGAAGTGGGCGAAGGGCGACATTGCGCGCTGCATCCGCAGCGCGGCACGCACGGCCCAAAGCACATCATCGATGGATTCAACCTGGACAGAGGTATCGTCATTGCCCAGCAGCCCGGCCAATAGGGTGTGGGGCTTGGGTTCGGGACGCGGGAAGAATGCAAGCAGCGCATCACCGCCGAACTTCATGAGGATGCCGTTGGAGCGCGAGAGCACGTCTAACATCGCGAAGAAGTATTCGTTCATCTTATTGGTGAGCAATTCGGCGCCCTCGTCACCCAGCACACTCAGTTTCTCGAAGAGGGCGGTGAACCCTCCTACATCGGCGAAGAGAAAGCTGCCCGGCCAGAGCCGCCCGCCCTCGTAGGGAATATCGGAGTCGCGGAGGTGTTCGGGCAAATAGCTACAAATGGTTTTGTAGAGCGACGCAAGATGTTGGGTGGCTGTTTTGAGAGATTTCACCGTAGGCGGGGTCGCAGAGATATCGGCCAGGAGGTCGGGATATAGGAAGCGCTCCAGACGCGCTATGAGCGTGAGGGAGAGAGCCGTATCCAGACGCGCGGTCTGGCCTTTTTTGCGGTGTGTCGAGAAATCGGTCAAGAAGTCCATAAAGAACACTCCTCCAACACTTTCACTTGGTATCTGTCCACCTTACTCTTTGTAAAAGCCTTGAGCCAAAAGCATTCCCTTTGGTCACCCCACACTTCCGCATATGCGGAAGCGACTTACATTTGCGCGGTCGGACCGCTTGGAAAGGGGTCAAGGGACCTGAGGTCCCTTGTGGGGTCTGGTCGCGCAGCACCAGGTGAATAAATACTTCACTTGCCACCGCCTTTTCACTTTATAGGGATGATGAAAAGAGAGGTAAGAGTGCTTGGCAGCAGGGCAAGCCGACATCTTGCTGTGGTGTAGACGCACTATACGACATCATGCGATATTATTATGAGGCAATGTTTTCTTCAAGGAGCAGCCAAATATTGCGGGTCACTTCGCAATCGTTCTTACGACAGCCCAGCTTAGCCCGGTAGGTAACGTGCTTCCCTTCGCCAAGAGGCACCAACCAGCACCGATGCACCAGCTGTGCGATGACCGCCGTCAGCTCATCTTCGCTCGGCGGCGCATCGAGCAGCTTTGTGTCCTTGCCGATCGCGTCGGCGATCTCGACAAGACTCATCGGTTGGGAATGGCGCAAGAGCACGATCATCACACGACGCGGCAGAGGGGGCATATGCAGTACATCGGTGATGGTGATGCTGGTTCTGCCCCTTTGGTCGAACTCTTTTTTTAAGCGCTCAAACATAAGGTTCTCCCACTTTTTCTCTAATCCCTCGGCTCAATAGAGGTCTGGGGAAGCGACTGCTTCAGCTTACATGCCGGCTCAATAAATGTCTGGCAAAGCGATAGGCTCGGCTTGGGGGTTGCATTCCCCACACCAGAGGGCATCGGAGATGACAACCAATTTAGGCGTGTCTTGGTCCCCTACGTAGACGGCGGCGATGTATGGCATCTTGGAAACATGGTTTTTGCACAAAGCGCGTCCACAAAACTTGCAGATTGCTTGTGCTGGTTTGTTGCATTCCCAACAATTCACTTTTTCTTCTCCTCGATGATGTGCAACTGCAAGTAGGGTTGCTAAAATAAGCTAAACTCTTTTTGTGTAATTGTTCATCTTACTTTGCGGGGGCTTTGAGCCAGATGAACAAATACCCCCACCCGGAGGTCACCCGCGCTAAGCTGTGCCTGAAAACAAATACCCTTATATTGCGCACCATTGCATAGGATTTTAATTATATACGATATAATTGAAAACACATAAACACGGATGGGTAAGTATGGAACCACAGTTCGAACATGCACGCGCTTTTGTATTTGCCAAATTAAACAACACGCGAGACTTCCATCTATACTACCACGGCATCCATCACACACGTGATGATGTCCTGCCGGCCACAGAGCGTCTCGGCGAGATGGTAGGGCTTACAAACGAAAATATGCTGCTGCTGCGGACTGCGGCGCTCTATCATGACGTAGGTTGTGTGGAAGACTACTTCAATCACGAGGCGCGCAGTATACACATCGCACAAGCGATACTGCCGCACTTTGGCTATACGCCGGGCCAGATCGAGGTAATCTCCGACCTCATCTGGGCTACGAAGCTGCCGCAGAAACCAGGCCCACTCCTGCAAGAGCTGATCTGCGACGCCGACCTCGACTCGCTGGGGCGGGATGACTTTTTCGAGATATCTCACAGCTTGCGGCGCGAGATAAAGCATTACGGCAGCGATATCGACATCTGCACATGGTATCGGCGGCAGGTCAGCTTCTTAGAGGCCCACCACTACCTCACCGGCGCAGCGCGCCGGCTACGCAACGCGGGCAAACAAAAAAATATCGCCGAGCTAAAAGAAGTCCTGGCCTGCGGCGAGAAGTCCGGCCTATCCGTCTAGCGCAAGCCCTGAAATATCGTGCGCACGATGATCTTCAGGTCAAGCCAGATCGACCAATTCTCGATATACCACAGGTCATACTTCGTGCGCTCCACAATCGAGGTATCCCCACGCAGGCCGTTCACCTGTGCCCAACCGGTCATACCGGCCTTCTCGCGGTGCCGCTCCATGTAGCGCGGGATGCTCTGCCGGAAGCGTCGCACATAAACCGGGCGCTCCGGTCGGGGGCCTACCAAGCTCATATCGCCGAGAAGCACATTTATCAGCTGGGGTATCTCGTCCCAGTTCTTATCGCGCATCCAGGTGCCCAAGCGGGTTTTGCGCGGGTCGTTTTCCACCGTCCAGCCCGGACCATCGGCCTCGGCGTCTGCGCGCATCGACCGAAACTTGATGATATAGAAGGGGCGCCCATCCAAACCCATGCGCTCCTGGCAATAAAACACCGCCCCCGGCGAACTCAGCCTAACCAAGATGGCCGTTAGCAGCATGAAGGGCGAGAGCAACACCAGTCCCACGCTCGACCCGGCGATATCCATAGCCCGCTTGAGGCTGAGCTTCCATCCATGTAAGCTCACGTCGCGCACATCCAGAAGCGGCAGGCCGCCCAGGTCATCGATGGTCACACCGCCGGCCATGATCTGGAACAGGTCGGGGTACACCTTGATACTCACCCGCCCCCGCTGACAGGCCGAGGTAAGCTGTAGGAGCTTGTGGTTGCTGGCTTCGGGCAGCGCGATAATGACCTCGTCTACCTCATAGGCATCGACCAGCTCGCCGAGTTCGTTCTCGTTCCCCACGATCGGCACGCCCAAAAGCTCACGTCGGTCGCTTCCGTTCACCACACCCACCACTTGGTAGCCCAGGGCCGGCGAAGCCTGGATCTTCTGGAGGATGGCCCGCGCAACCTCCCCGGAGCCGACGATAAGGACACGGTCGCACCCCATACCGCGCTTGCGCAACATCACGACAATGCGGCGGTGTGCCTCACGCCCGACGATGACTAACGAGATGGTCGCCAGCCACGCATAGATCAAAATGCCGCGTGGATACTCGTCTACCAGAGTGTTTTTAAGCAACAGCTCAACGATGGACACTTGCAACAAGGTGCCGATCGAGACCGCGCCGAAGATGCCGTAAGCCTGGTCGATGCGTGAGCTGGCACGCCGCATATGGTAGAGGCGCGTAAGGTAGAACACTGTGATGATCGAGACGACATAGATCAGCCACAGGGGGGCATAGGCAAGCAGCGAGACCGGGCTTTCAGATTTTGCCGGGAGCGGGATGGTGGCACGCAGCCGGTATCCGGCGGCGAAGCCCAGTGTCGCA
>CAZJBO010000285.1:0-4113 GCA_964544075.1 uncultured Anaerolineae bacterium | reverse complement strand
AGAAACCCAGGCAAGATTGGCCGAGAACGAACGTCTGCTGGCCGACAAACAAACACGTCTGACCGAGGTGGAACGCCTAAACCGGCGCCTAACCGGGCAGGCATGGGAAGGCTACCTGGGCAGCCGAGGGATCGATACGGCTGGCTTTGATTGGGATGGCAGCGAACCGCGCGAGCGACGCACCTGGACGCCGGGCTTGATCGCGATCATGAACACACCCGGCGTTATGCTGCGACAGGAAGACAACCGCCAGATTATGACGATGCCGGTACGTCTGCGCGACAGCGCCATCGGCGCGATAGAACTAAGCAACAGCCAGGGGCGCTGGGACCAGAGCAGCCAAGACTTGGTACAAGCCGTGGTCAGCCGCCTGACAATGGCGCTCGAAAGCGCGCGCCTGTTCGAGGACTCGCGCCGGCTCGCCGAACGCGAACGTCTGATGAACGAGATCACCACCAAACTACAAAGCACCTCTGATATGCCCGAAATGCTCTCACTCGCCGCGTTTGAGATTCGCCGCGCGCTGAAGGCGCGGATGGTCACGGTGCGGCTCAGCAACCTGGAACAAGAAACCGAAGGAGACAAACATGTTTGACCGCAAAGGCCATATAGCAGCTATCACGCTCGCAGCAATGCTCATATTGACCGCCTGTGGCGGGAAGACGCCTACCGAAACCCCCATCCCCCCCACCGAGATCACCGTCCAGTTCTCCTGGGTACACTCCATCGAGTTTGCCGGCTTCTATACTGCGGCAGCGCATCACTACTATACCGACGCCAACCTTGACGTCCATCTGGAAAGCGGCGGCTTTACCGCCGACGGGGAATATATCGACCCGATAGAGCACGTAGTGAACGGCGAAGCTGACTTCGGGATTGCCGGTGCCGACGCGATCCTAACCGCACGCGCCGAGGGGCTGTCGGTCGTGGCGGTGGCGGTAATTTATCAACGTAACCCGGTGGTGCTGCTCTCACTGGCCGAGAAAGAGATCACACGCCCGCAAGACCTGATCGGGCGACGCATCTGTGTGGAAGAAGGCTCTACGATAGATATCAGCTACCGCGCCCTCATGAATTCAGAGGAAATCGACAGATCGGAAGTCGAGGAAGTGAGCAAAACAGATTTCACGCTCGCGCCGCTGCTCAACGACGAAGTCGATGTGTTTCCTGGCTTCATCACAAACGAACCGGTACAAGCACAACTCCTCGGTATCGATGTAAACCTCATCCTGATGAGCGACTATGGCATTGATATATATAGCAATGTCATCTTCACCACCGAAGAGCTGATCGAAAACCGCCCCCACTTGGTGGGCACCTTTGTACGCACAACGCTCGAAGGCACACGAGACGCCATAAAAGCCCCAGAAGAAGCCGCACAGCGCGTGCTCGACCTCTATGGCGATACCATGACCGCAGAGATGCGAGAAGCACAAACCCCCGGCATGATTGCTTCTATCCCCCTACTCAATCAGGTGGGGAGCCATCCGGGTATGATGACCGACGAAGCATGGGAGATGGCGCACCAAATCCTACTCAACCAGGGCGTCTTGCAAGAAGCAATCGATTTTGAGGCCGCCTATACGCTCGAATTCTTGGGAAGAATCTACGGCGAGTAAACAGGCTCTCGCTACCAGCCGAGCACGCGGAGGTGCCGAGCGATGCAAGCAGAACAAGCTCAAACCATAACCACCACAAAGCTACCGTTTTGGCGGCAGCTCCGCTGGACATTTGCCATGTTTTGTGCACTGTTGGCCGTATTGCCGACCGTGTTTGTCGCCGTCATTGTGCTCGCACAGATGAAGGCACAGATCGAAACACAGGTAAACGAAAAGCTAGAAGCCATCGCCGGACTCAAAGAAAACGAAATCGAACGTTGGTTGGAAGATAGCCGCATGACACTAGAATTGTTGCTATCCGACCCGCTCAGCCAAAAGCGCTTGGTTGCCTTTGTCGCCTCGCCGACAAGTGGTGCCCAAAGGTCTTTCAACAACACGCTCCACGACGCTGCCGATGCACACGCAGGGTTCAGCGAATGGTTTGTATTCGATACCGACGGGCGCATCTTGGCATCATCCGACGAAATCCAGGTCGGCAAGGTTGTCTCCACCACCCCCTACTTCACCGCCAGCCTAGAGGAACCCTATACTCAGTGGCCCTACATTGAAGTAGGCACCGGCGACCTAACCATGCTCATCACCCGGCCCATAATCGACACAGACGAGGATAAAACAGTAGGGGTGCTGGCCGGGCGGCTTAACCTGAACGTGCTCGATGAACTCATGGCGAAGCGCACCGGCATGGGCAAGAGCGGCGAGACTTACCTGGTGAGCGCAGATAACAACTATCTGGTGACGTCCAGCCGCTTTGGATATAGCCGCACACGCGCCTACCACAGCGAGGGCATCGATGACGCCATCTTGAACCACAACGATGGGTCGGGCAGCTATTATGGCTATCGCGACCCACCGGTGCGCGTGATCGGAGCATATCGCTGGATCGACGAACTACAAGTTGCGCTTATGGCAGAGATCGACGAATCGGAGGCCTTTGCAGCCTCAACCGGCGCGGTTATAGCTATGGCCGTCATGACGCTGATAATAATCATCATAGCGACCGGGGTTGGCTTATTCGCAGCCTCGAACCTCACCCAACCCATCACCAACCTCTCGTCCGTCGCCAGAGAGATCGCCGCCGGCGACCGCTCTAAGCGCGCCGTCACGAACGTAAATAACGAGATCGGCCTGCTCGGAGCAGCCTTCAACACGATGGCCGACCAGTTCGACAGCCTAATCGGGCGGCTGGAACAGCGCGTAACCCACCGCACCCGCGACCTGACCGCCATCGCAGAGGTGGGGCGCGTCGCCACCCGGATTCACAACATAGATACACTGCTGCCACAGGTCGTAGACCTGGTGCACAACCGCTTCGACTTCTATCACGTCCAGATATTCTTGCTCGACGACACAGGCAACGAAGCCGTGCTCAAAGCCAGCACAGGCGAGGTTGGTAAGATGCTGTTGGCACGCCACCACAGCCTATCGGTGGGCGGACGGAGTGTGATCGGCCAAGTGATGGCAACCGAGCAACCCATCATCGTAGCAGACACCGAACAGGACAAAGGCGTCCACCTCCCTAACCCATTGCTGCCCGATACCCGCTCCGAGATGGCGCTACCGCTGCGCACCGGTAACACCGTCATCGGCGCGCTCGACGTCCAGAGCATGATACCAAACGCCTTCGACACACAAAGCATCGCGGTGTTCCAGGGCTTGGCCGACCAAATCGCCATCGCCATAGAGAACTCGCGCCTGATACACGAAGCCGAAATGCGCCTAAAAGAGATCGAAGCGCTCAACCTAGAGCTGACAGGCGCAACGTGGCGGCGATATTTGTGGAACTATCCAGACCAAACCCTGGGCTTCACCTCCGATATGCGCGGCACCCGCCCGGCTAAGGGCATCTCTAGCGAACAACTACACGCACTACAGAGCGACGAGCCGCTAACATACCGCTATGAAGACCGCTGGACGGCAGCGTTGCCGATCCAGTTTCGCGGCACAACCATCGGGGTAATCGAGTTCGAGGTCGATAAGGACAACTTCAACGACGAGACGATGGTGCTGGCTCAGATGCTGGCAGCGCGGCTGGGCGACAATGCCGACAGTGCACGCCTCTTTGAGACCACCCGCGAACAAACCCGGCGCGAACAAACCCTGAGCCGGGTCGGTGGCGAGCTGCAGGCCAAAGTCAATGTCGAGGACGTGCTCCGTACTGCGGTTGTCGAGCTTGGTCGCGTGCTGGGGGCGAGGCGTTCGGCAGTACGTCTGCGCACCGATTATGTGACCACGCCGGCAACGATAGACGATGGCGAGAAGACACCCGATGCCGACAATGCATAGACATCATCCGGGTTGGTACCCTGTACCCACTCAACATGTACGATCGATCGAGTGATTAGGGCTGATAACATGGACAAAAAAAATTCCCTTAGCACCCAGCTTTCCCGGCGCGTCATCCTGCTCAGCCTGATCGCCATCTCAGTGCTCGTTGCAGGGATGTTCGCAAGCCTGCTCGGTCGCTTGCACATCCTCAAACTGCAGCTAAAAAACA
>CAZJBO010000284.1:0-4125 GCA_964544075.1 uncultured Anaerolineae bacterium | reverse complement strand
TGCACAAGCCCGAAGACCTACACCAAATCTTGGCCAAGCTGCGCGCACGCCTCGGCATATACAGCGACATCTCAACTTCTTAAGATTAGCGATCTCCTTCGACACCAAGCAAGACCGATAACCTTTGTTTGTTGCGTAGATTTTTAGATATCACCAGCTTCGAGATCGGAGATGCCCATATCTTCTCCGCTGCCCGCGCATAGGATTCCCAGATGTCGGAGGCCTGATTGATCTCCCTAAGGTCATCCCATGAACACGGATATATCACCCACCCCAAAGGAATGTACCTCGTCGTAGACTTAGCGTCTTCATGCCACCGGTCATCGACCAATAAATAAATTCTTCTCTTGTAATAGAATGAAGCCAACCAAATGTTGCCGACGTTCAAACTTATGCAGTGGGAATGAAGACCAAACCATGCATTCTGGAAGGTGCGTTCGGGTAGGTGTTCAAAGGCAAGCTGAAAAAAACGCACAACCTCTTGTGCCAGCTCCGGGGAAACTTTGAGGATTTTCCATTGCCTGACTCGTTCAACCCAATCTCCAAGCGCGGCGGTTGAAGAGATTTTAGGCCCTCTCAACTTCTTACCGGCGCGGCAGAGTGTTAGGTCGTCTTGCCGCAACTTCTGGCTGCTCGCTTGATACGCAGCTACCCGACCTTGCATATCGCGCAGCCATTCCCTATCCACACTACGCCCTCTGAGAAACAAGGCGTCTACTGTTTGATAAAGATGCTCAACCTTTTCCGCCTCGTCCACCAATACGCCAAACTCCAGATTAGTGTAAAGCCCTGAGTGCGTAAGATTAGCAGATGTCACAATAGCTTGAGATTGATCGGCTACGTATACCTTCGCGTGGAGGTTGTCCACTAGGCTTACCTCCACGCCTGCTTGCAAAAGCCATTCGATGGCTTCCAAATCGCTAGACTCGCCGAGGAAGTGCTCCAACCTCCCGACAGTTAAAACCCGGAGGCGCACCTTGTGTTTTGCGTATCGATCAAGGATGTCTTGCAACGCATCGATTTTGATCCAGGGGCTTATGATTACGAAACTATCTTTCGTCTCAACGTATAACTGCCGCAACACAGCGGCGATAGGCGAACACAATATTTTCATAATACCCTCTGCTATTTTGACACTGTCGCCCTTTCCCCCTACTCTCACTTTATACCAACTGCAGCCCCATCACAAACACCATCGGGTGTGTGGCGGCTCAAAGAAGGGGTTGGTAATATCCCCTTGACGTTCTCGATCAAAGCGACGAGGTAGGTAAACCCCACGCGCGCAGTAATGCGTGGTGATGCAAAAAAGCACACAAAGGGAAGGATTATAATGACCAAAGCTCCAAAGATCGCACCTTACGGCACCTGGAAGTCTCCCATCACCTCCGATTTCATCGTCTCCGGCGCAATCGGGCTGATGGATGTCGTGCTTGACGGCGACACCATCTACTGGGTCGAGGCGCGCCCTGGCGACGGTGGGCGATATGTGCTTGTGCGTCACAACCCCGACGGCACAACCACCGACATCACCTCGGCACCCTTCAACGTGCGGACCCGCGTCCACGAGTACGGCGGCGCGCCTGCTGTCGTTGACGACGGTGTGGTCTACTTCTCGAACTTTAGCGACCAGCGGCTCTATAAGCTAGACGGGGCCGCCGCACCGCAGCCGCTTAGCCCCGAAGCCGACATGCGCTATGCCGACGGCGTGATGGATAGACGGCGGAAGCGCATCATCTATGTGCGTGAGGACCACACCGGGACCGGCGAAGCGGTCAACACTCTGGTGGGGCTGCGCATCGATGGCAGCGACGCGGGCGGGCGCGTGCTTGTCTCCGGCAACGATTTCTACGCCAGCCCACGTCTCAGCCCCGACGGGACCCGGCTTGCCTGGCTGACATGGAACCACCCCAACATGCCCTGGGACGATGTAGAGCTGTGGGTCGCCGACCTCGCCGCCGACGGCACGCTTTGCAATGCACGGGCGGTGGCGGGCGCATCCGGCGGCGAGTCCATCGTCCAGCCCACCTGGTCACCGGACGGCACGCTCTACTTCACCTCCGACCGGAACAACTGGTGGAACCTCTACCGCCTGGTGGGAGAGCAGGTCGAACCGGTGGTCGAGATGGCAGCGGAGTTCGGCTTCCCAAATTGGATATTCGGTGTGACGACCTATGCCTTTGCCTCTGCCGAGCGCATCATCTGTGCTTATATTCAAAACGGGGAAAGCCATCTGGCAAGCATTGACACCACTACACGCAAGCTGACGCCCATCGAGACGCCCTTCACCAGCATTATAAATATCCGTGTGCTGCCGGGACGCGCACTCTTTATGGCCGCGTCGCCCACCGAACGGCGCGCGCTCGTCACGCTTGACCTAGAGGACGGCACGATCACCGTGTTACGCCGTTCAAGCCAAGCTGCGGTCGATCACAACTACATCTCGCCCCCGGAACCGATAGAGTTCCCCACCGAAGGCGGGCTAACCGCGCACGCTTTCTACTACCCACCCGCGAACAAAGACTTTGCCGCGCCCGACGGCGAGAAACCGCCTTTGCGCGTCATCAGCCACGGGGGGCCAACCGGGGCGACCAACAGCGTGCTTAGCATGGGCACCCAATATTGGACCAGCCGGGGCTTTGGTGTGCTCGACGTGAACTACGGCGGTAGCACAGGCTATGGGCGGGAATATCGACGGCGGCTTTATGGGGAATGGGGCGTGGTGGATGTGGACGACTGCATCAACGGCGCGCGCTACCTGGTCGCGCAAGGCCGGGTGGATGGCGACCGCGTTGTCATCCAGGGCGGCAGTGCAGGCGGCTATACCACCCTGTGCGCGCTCACCTTCCGCGATTTCTTCAAGGCCGGCGCGAGCTACTTCGGCGTCGGCGACCTGTCCGCGCTCGCCGAAGATACCCATAAATTTGAGTCACGCTATCTAGACCAGCTTATCGGCCCATACCCAGAGCGGAAGGACCTATACGACGCGCGGTCACCGATCAACTTCACCGAGCAGCTCTCGTGCCCGGTCATCTTCTTGCAAGGCCTGGAAGACCCGGTTGTGCCGCCGCGCCAGGCCGAGATGATGTTCGATGCGCTGCGGACGAAGGGTATCCCGGTCGCATACCTGCCCTTTGAAGGCGAGCAGCACGGCTTCCGGCGTGCCGAAAACATCAAACGTGCGCTTGACGGCGAGTTTTATTTCTATGCGCGCGTGTTCGGCTTCGCACCAGCCGACCCGATCGAGCCGGTGGCGATAGAGAACATGTGACCCGCGCGCCGAGGGGCGCTCAACACACAAAATCGTTGTCGGCGTGGGCGAGCACCGGCAGCTGCGCATCTTTCGTCGAGACGGTCGGCGCGGCGATAGGCCACGTAATGCCGATGGCCGGGTCGCTCCACAGGACCCCGCGATCCAGCCGGGGCGTATACTCGGCAGTGACTTTGTAGGCGAAGTCGGCCTCCGCGCTCAACACACAGAATCCGTGGGCAAAGCCGGTGGGGATGTATAACATCTGCGGCGTGTCGCTCGACAGAGTCACGCCCACCCACCGCCCATAGCTGGGCGATCCCTTGCGGATATCGACAGCAACATCAAACACCGTGCCCCTGAGGACACGTACGAGCTTGTCCTGTGCGGCGGGGTGCTTCTGATAGTGCAGGCCGCGCAGTACGCCATGCGCAGAGCGCGAGAAGTTATCCTGCACAAAGCTCGCCGCGATGCCGTTGGCAGCAAATTCGGACTGCTTGTAGGTTTCCATGAAAAAGCCACGTGCGTCTTCGAACACCCTGGGTGTGATGAGGATCACGTCGGGGATGGCGAGCTTTTGAAACTGGAAGGGCATAGTTGTGCTCCGTATGCGTGAGGTCGATTAGTTCTCGACGTATAGCCCGGTGTGGTCCAGCGGCACCGGGTGGAACCAAGTCTTGCCCGGCGTAAGCGGGATGTCGTTGCCCGCGTCGTCCACCAAACGGATCATACCCACCGCGTCGGGGTGCACCCAACGCCCATCGTAGCGCTGTCCACTGCGGAAGATTATCGCCGGCCCCTCTCCGACCAACTGAACATCCATTGCATACTTACCGGCGCCCAACTCGTCTTCGAGGATGTCGGTGGTGGCGTGTTCG
>CAZJBO010000283.1:0-4139 GCA_964544075.1 uncultured Anaerolineae bacterium | reverse complement strand
TGGACCGGCTCGCACAGGCAGCGGAGGCGCTGGCGAAGCTGACGAAGATCGACGCGAGCCTACAAGAAGCACAAACCCAAGTCGAAAGCCTCAGCGTACAAGCGGACGACCTGGCCCGCACGCTGCGCAGCTATGGCGAAGGCATCGAGTTTAACCCGGCGCGGCTCGACGAGGTCGAAACGCGCATCGAGGTCCTACACCGGCTCAAGCGCAAATACGGCGGCAGCATCGAGGCAGTCTTGGCGTGGGCCGTCGATAAACAAGCCGAGCTTGAGTCGATCACCCACAGCGAGGTGCGCGTCGAGGCACTCCGCGTCGAGGAGGACGCGCTGCTGCACGAGATCGGGGCGCGCGCCGAGGCGCTGAGCACCGCACGGCATGAAGCCGCCGGGCGGATGGCCGCGCAGATCGTGGCGGAGCTGGGCGCACTGCGCATGGAACGGGCACAGTTCGAGGTGAGCATCACACAGAAGGCAGACGACACCGGCGCTTATGTGGGCACGCAGCGTCTGGCCTTCGACGCAACCGGCGTGGACCGTGTCGAGTTCCTGGTAAGCGCGAACCCCGGCGAGCCGCTGCGCCCCCTGGTGAAGGTGGCCTCCGGCGGCGAGACGGCGCGCCTGATGTTGGCGCTCAAGACGGTGCTCTCGCGCGCCGATACCACACCGACCTTGATCTTTGACGAGGTCGATCAGGGTATAGGCGGGCGTGTGGGCGCAGTGTTGGGGGAGAAGCTCTGGCGGCTCGGCGCCGCGCATCAGGTCTTGGTGATTACACACCTGGCACAGCTCGCCGGCTTCGGCGATGCGCACTACCTGGTACACAAGCATATAGAGGGCAACCGCACGGTGACGGCGGTGGATGTGCTGGATGATGCGGCGCGGGTGGAGGAGCTGGCGGCGATGCTGGGCGCGGTCAGCGCGGGCACACGGCAGAGCGCGGCAGAGATTCTGAGGGCAGCGCAGCAGAGGAAGGGCAGCGCAGCGCTCTGAGGCCGCGACGTCACGCCGCGCCGTCGAACAAGCTCAACACATAGAACCCGCTCGGACGCCCGTCCACAACCTCGTGTATAAAATCGGTCGCCACATAGCGTGCCGCGAACGCCGCCTCAAGGATGGTGCGGATATGCACACGCCACGCCTCGGCCAAATGCAGGTCGGCGCGCATGATCGCGTCAAGGTCGGTGGGGATTTCGACCAACATGATGCGGCCTTCCGGCACGACTGCGGTCGCGCCGGGCCGGAGCAAGCCCCCCGGCGCGGTCTGTGCGGGGTTGATGACCGGCACATTGGCCGCGCGGTAGTGCTCGAACCCGAAGCGCCTACGCGCCCCGCCCAGACGCTGCGCGACGCGCGGGCTGCTCACCCACCAGTCGACGATCAGGCGGTCGCTGGGGAGGCCGTCGTTTTGAGAATCTTCGAGCGCGCCGTACAGATCGCGGGTATAGCGCATCGCCACAGCTCCGAGTCGGCACAGGTTGAAGTAAGCATTGCGGCTGCGCAGCGGGTCGAAGGACCAGTTGATCTGTTCGATGCCCTGCCTGATAACGATGCGGCGCTGCGCCATCTTGAGCCGCCAGCCTATGCCCATGTTCTGATAGCTTGGGTGTATGCCCATCCGCTTCGACCAGTGTGTGAGTGTGCCCGGCAGCACCGGACAGTCAGGGGGGGCGTCGGTGCCGAGCATACCGATGAGGAAGCCGACTATGCGGGCGCCGTCGAATGCGCCCAACACCAGCGCCCCGATGTGGGCAAGCGTGACCATCCAATGTGTGTGGATAATCATACGCTCGTCTTCATCCCATATCGCGCGCTGCACAGCCTCGATTTGCAGCATTTCGTTTACATTACATACAGGGCGTATCTTGATCGAAGGCGACATAGCGTTTCCCTTGTCGGCGGCCCGGCGCTAAAAGGGCTGCCGTCCGAATACATAGCGGAGCATCTCGCGTCCATAGCTGCGCTCCGGCATATAGCTCAAGAGGGTGTCTTCAAAGCGGGCGGGGTGGATGTCGAAGTAATTCGACATATTGTTCAGGTCGGCGGTGCGGCTTTCGGCGATGCGGTCATACCACTGTGCGGTGAACACCGGGCGCGGCTGGAAGCGCCGGAAGATCCATGCCGCCTGCCGCAGCCAGTAGGGTTGCAGCGGCAAAAGCAGACGCGGCGTGTTCGTAACCCGCATCACGGTGCGCACCATCTGTGCGAAGGTGAGGTACTCCGGCCCGCCCACCGCGATGCTCTGATCTACCGAGTTGGGGTTATCGAGGCAGTTGATAAGCGCGGCCACCAGGTCATCAATCCACAAGGGATGCACCAGCGAGTCGCCCTCTGCCGGCAAGAAGAATACCCCCGGACTGGCCTTCAGCTGCATAGCGATAGCGTTTACCGTGCGGTCGTCCGGCCCAAAGATCATACCGCAGCGGATGATGGTATATGCCAGCCCGCTGGTCCTGATGGTCTCTTCGACGTCGCCCTTGACGCGCATCAAAGTATAGGCCGACGAGCGGTCGGCCCCGATGTAGCTGAGCGTGATGATGCGCCCGATCCGTACCGAGCGTGCCACGGCAGCTACGTTGCGGGTGCCCACCACATCGACCGCGTGCAGACGGCGCGCGTTAGCCCAGGGCGGCGCGCTCGCCAGGTGGATGACGGTATGCACACCCTGCATGGCTTGGTGCAAGGTCTGGCTATCCTCGACCGTTCCGGCGATCTGGCTCACCGACGCACCCCAGGGTTTCGGCTCGCGGCCTCGTCTGGGCCGGATCAGGGCGCGCACCGGTATGCCCTGATCCGACAGCGCTTGGATCAGGTGACGGCCTACAAACCCGGTTGACCCGGTGACTAGAATCATTGTAATCCTTACGAAGGTATGGCCGGGCGGCGGCGCGGACGGGTGCGCCGCTTGCGCGCCTTCTGATATTGGCCCAGCCACCGGGCAGCGTCGAGCTGGCGGGCGTCGCCGGCGGGCATGAGCTGCTGCGCGAAGTGCATATCAATCTCGGCTTGCTCGACCGCGCCGTTTTTATAGTGGCAAACGCTGCGGAAATAATAACACTCGCTGCGCCGGGGGCCACATTCCAGCGCCTGTGTGAAGCGCCGGATTGCATCATCATAACGCGCCCCCGCGAAGGCCACCATGCCCAGCACATAATACGCCAGCAGGTCGCGCGGGTCGCGCTCTAGGGCAGATGCGGCGTCCGACTCGGCATACTCATACTCCGCTTCCTCGGCCCAGAGCAGCGCGCGCGTGCTATAGAACTCGGCGCGGCGGCGGTTGGCCTTGAGCGCTTCGCCGAGGTCGGCGATCGCCATCAGGCGCGCGCCCTGCCGATAGTATTGAAGGGCGCGTTCGTAATGCTGTTGTGCGCGGGCACGCTTCGTGCCCGGCCACTCGATGGGCATATGCTTCATCTCCCGACACGGCCATCCACAGCAGCGCGCACCCATCTGTAGATGCACATTCGTTGGGGTGCGCTCAGGCTCCTGCAAGCGGTCTCTATGGTGTGGTTGACCGACTCTCTTGGTAGGCCACATAGTCCTCATATTCGACAAACTCGCCGCCGCTGATCTTCTTCTCGATCAGGCGCCGCCGACTGTCGAAGGTGAACTCGGCCTCCATGCGGTCGAAGCACTTGGTGCCCACGATCAGCTTGCGCGCATAGTATGTGGTCGGCTCGAAGTCCTGGATGCTCAGATCATTGCTCTTGTCCAGCCGCACCAAGATCACTTCGTCGCAGCGCTGCGGGCGCACATAATAATACAGCCCTCTGGGGTCGTTTGCATGGTGGCCGCCGCCTAACCCGAACAATCGTTTCAAGAAGTTCATTGCCTGGTCCCTCGTATTAGATTTGTCAGAATGCCCATGTTGATGTTATCACACTTGCGCAGTTCCGTGTATACTCTTGTTCGGTTATTGTCTGGAGGAAAATCAGATGAAACGTCTGTTCAGCTTAATGTTGCTTGCCATGCTGCTTATATTCGCGTCGCTCGCGCTGGCGCAAGACGACACCTCTCCGCCCACCTACACACCCTACCCCACATACACGCCCTATCCCACCTACACACTCTATCCGACCTACACGCCCTACCCCACATACACACCCGCCGACGAGACCAACGCCCCGGCTGAGACTGACG
>CAZJBO010000282.1:0-4155 GCA_964544075.1 uncultured Anaerolineae bacterium | reverse complement strand
CGAGGCGATTGCCTCAGGCGAGTTGAGCCACGGCGATACCTCCGACCCGCCGCGCGCATAGCACGGAAGGTGAATAGGGATTACAGACAAGACGAGGGAAGTGTAATGTCCCAAACTCCGCTCTACGATGCCTTAAGCGATGACTATGACCGCTTTGTCGACTGGCCGGCCCGTTTGGACTACGAACTGCCGTTTATCGAGGCGCAGTTGGCCGCCGTGGACGCACGCCGGGTGCTTGATGCGGCGTGTGGCACCGGCCATCACGCATTAGCTTTGGCGGCGCGCGGGTATGATGTGGTGGGTGCAGACCGCAGCGTGGGCATGATCGCGCGGGCGCGTGCCAACGCCGCTGCCGGGCTGACGAACGCACGTTTTGTCGAGGCTGGGTTCGGCGCGTTGGCGGCATCAGAAGGGGGCAGCTTTAATGCGTTGCTTTGCTTGGGCAACAGCCTGCCGCATGTGCGCACGGCGGGTGCGTTGCACGCAGCGCTGTGTGACTTCGCGGCGGTGTTACAGCCGGGCGGTCTGTTAATCATCCAGAATCGCAACTTTGATGCGGTGATGTCTGTCCGTGATCGCTGGATGGGACCGCAAGCACATCGCGAAGATGGCTCCGAGTGGCTGTTTGTGCGTTTCTATGACTTCAACCCTGACGGCACGATCACGTTTAACGTGCTGATACTGCGCCGTGGCGCACATGGCGCATGGGAACAACAAGCCGAGGCGACCACACTGTATCCTTTGCTGCGTGACGAACTGACCGCCGCGCTTGCATCTGCCGGTTTTGCTGATGTGCTTTGTTATGGCGATATGACCGGTGCGCCCTTCAACGCCGAGGCAAGCGGTAACTTGGTCATCACCGCGCGGCGCTCCTTACTCCGGCGCTAATCCTCTTTAGGCCTAAGCCGCCGGATGATAGGCTTGTTCTCTGGCACGTCGAGGGCTTCGCTTGTCTCCTCTGTCGCGTCCTGCAGTTGATTCATCGCTTTGTGTATCAAGTCCCTATCTTCGGCTGTGTTGCTGAGTTGGGCCGCAAGCCCGATTTGTTGGGCCTGACGCGAGAGCGCGCTAAACGCCGCGC
Source organism: uncultured Anaerolineae bacterium (assembly GCA_964544075.1). Classification (GTDB taxonomy): domain Bacteria; phylum Chloroflexota; class Anaerolineae; order Aggregatilineales; family JAFGMM01; genus JAFGMM01. Next base: position 3,074 of record CAZJBO010000282.1, on the reverse strand, counting down.
CCTCAATGCCACCTAATAGGATGTTGTTCGCCATGTCCTTCAATACGCCGCCCAACGATGGTTTCGGCATATTGTGCGTGCTCATGGCCTCTTGCACGATGCTCGCGGCCAGCGCATCTTCGTCAATATTGTGTTTCCGGGGTGGTTTAGTACGTTCTTGGCTGGCCTGCCAGATACGTTTACCGGCGGCTCGGATACATCTGCGCACGTTCGGGTTGGTTTCGGTTTCGAGTGCCTCTTTCAGCGGCCCCAGTGCGCGTACATCTTCCAGTTTGCCCAACTCGTCGGCTGCTTTGATGCGCACCTGAGGGTCTGGGTGTTTAAGTCTTTTGAAAAAGGCCTTTAACATTGATGCCCTCCTGTAAATAAAGTGTTGTCCTTTTGGGGATGGGGCGCGACGACTTGTTATGCCTTCAACGCCACCACCAAGCGGTACCCCGTCTTCTCCTCGACTTGTGCCGCGACCGCGCTCGCCACATCCGCATCAGGTTCCGCCGCCAGCTTTAACCCAACCTCGCCCCGATCCATGTGTAAGCTCGGCCCCTTGACAATCTGCCAGCCGGCCTCACGCGCCAGCTTGCGCACGAGCTGTATGATTTTCTGTTGGTTCGGGTGCGGATGGACGACCAGCGTGTAGCCTGTTTCTTTGGCAAGCTCTGCGATGATATCATGGTAACGTGCGCCGACTTGCGGCGAGATAAAAGTCAGCACAATTTGGCCCTGCTTGAGGCTGGTCTTATATAGCCCGAAGGGTTCTAATGCCATCTGCAGCAGTGTGTAGGCCGCGTTGATTTCCATCCGAGGCCCCCCACCGTCCGGCATCGCCGCCGACACGTCCGCCGTTGACGGCACAGGCTCGCCGCGCTTCGTCACGATCAGCTTAAAGCCGGTCAACTCCTGATACTCTTTGGTCAGCGCCGCCGTATCACCGCTGCCCTCAACCTCTATCCCCACTTGCCGCCGGTCCATGTAGAAGCTCGGCCCCTTGCTCACCCACATCCCCGGCGGCAGCAGCTCCTCAACGGCTTCACCAAGCGCTTGTTGGTTGACGCGCGGGTTGATTATCACGTCCCATCCAGTCTGTTCTTCGATCTGTTCGATGTGCTCTTCATACATTCTTGCTGCCCGGTCGGGAAAGTCGAAGTGCAGCGTCATGCGTCTGCGCAGCGTATCCATACCGACCTTGTGCAGCCGTGCCTTTGCCGGGAAGGTCGTCATTGCAATCTCGCGCGCTTGGTTCATCTCCGCCGGGCCTTCGCGCAGCGCACGCTTGGGGAGCAGCCCCTGCACTGTGCCTTTCTCGTCCAGCACCAGTGCTGCGCCGTCCTCTGCCAACACCCAAACCACCGCCAACAGCGCAGCTTGTGAGTCGAGCGCTTCGGGCAAGCTCGATGGCAGCAGGCTTGCCGGATCAATCGGTTCCCCTGTTGCAACCAGTGCCTCGCGTTGTGCCAGGGGCAGCAGGTTATCTTTATGCTCTTGTGCAGTTCGGAACAACCACGTCAACGTGGCCAGCATCCGTTCCTCGGCCTGTGAGCCGATGTATCGGCCCAAAGGCCACAACAGCGCGTCGCCGGGGTAGTTGCGACCTTTCGCGCCGCGCACCATCGCCTCAAACCCGTCGGCGCTCGCGTTCACTACAACGCCCAGACGAGGCCGGTTGTTGCTATCGCGCAGCACGATGACCTGACCTACCAGCTTGGGGTATGCCATCATGATTGCCCGACGGTGCTTGGCATGGGCGACCTGCTCTGGCGTGCGCACCTTGAATGTATCGCGCTTACGCCAGTCTTGGGCGAAGTATAGGCCGTCGCTGATGAGGACGGTGGCGGCTTCGGCAGCGCGGCCCGGATCGCCCCACCATGTTCTGGCCAGCTCGCCGGCGCTGAAGTAATCGCCCGCGCGGTCCTTCAACGCATCCCAGAGCGCTGCCGGGTCGAGCGCTTCTGCGCGCCCGCCTTGCTTCACCCGCCCCACGCCGATTATCCTGGGCGCATAGGCGAGCACGTGCGTCTGGCCGATGATGGGAGTCCGCACGCGCTTGCCGCGCTCGCGCAGCCTTGCGCCCAGGCTGTGGCGCGCGCCTGGGTCGCCGTGGACCAAGAAGACGTCGTCGGCTGCCAACGTCTCGGCCAGACCCACCAGCTCGGCTTCGTCGGCGTGGGCGGAGAGCGCGTATGTGCCTATCGTGCATCGCAGCGTCACGGCGCTACCGTCTATCCGGAGCGAGACTGTTTCGCCGGCCTTCTGGCGGCGGGTGACGTTCTGTAAAAAGCGGCCCGGCGACTCTTCGTCTTGGTAGCCGGTGAGCATGATGGCGTTCCGCGCATCGTCGGCCAGGTGTTTAGCATAGACCACCGATGCCCCACCGGTGAGCATCCCGGAGCTTGCGACGATGATGGCAGGCCCTTCGGCCCGCGCGATCTCCTCACGCTCGGCAGCGCTGCGCACCGCGTTGATCTTGCTGCGGAAGAAGAGCGCGCCCTCACCGGCGGCCTGAGTGGTCTCTTGGGGGAGCCATCTCGCATGTGCGGCGTAAGTTCGGCACACCGACCGCACCATGCCGTCAACGTAAACCGGCGCGTTGATCTGGTCACGGAAGGCCAGGATGATTTGCAGGATTTCTTGTGCCCGCCCGATGGCGAAGGCCGGGATCAGGGCCTTGCCGCCCCGGTCGATGACCTGTGAGAGAGTCTCTACCAGGCGCTTCTCTTCGGCAACCCGGTTGGCGTGGAGCCTTCCGCCATAGGTGCTCTCGACCACGAAGACATCTGCCTTCAGGCGGGGCGTCGGTGGCGCAATAACGGCGCGCTGTGCGGCTCTGGATACGTCGCCGGATACGACCAACACACCCTCGTCACTTTCCAATATCACCATCGCCGCGCCCAGGATGTGACCGGCAGGGTGATAGCTCACCTGTAGGCCTTCTCCAAGCCGGATTGTTTGGTTGAACTCCACCGCTTGGAAGGCATCCATCAACCGGTTCACCGCGACTTCATCAAAGAGCGGTATCTCGCCTTCCTGTTCCTTTTTGGACTGCATGATGCGCTGTGCGTCGGCCTGGAGCGTCTTCA
>CAZJBO010000281.1:0-4159 GCA_964544075.1 uncultured Anaerolineae bacterium | reverse complement strand
GGGCGCGCTTGAGCGCGGGCGCATCGTTCACACCATCGCCGGTCATCGCCACGATATAGCCGCGCGCCTTGAGCGCCTCGACTATCTGCACCTTGTTTGCCGGGCTGACACGGGCGTACACGTTCACGCTGTCAACGGCTGCGGTTAAAGCCTCGGTATCCATCTGGTCCAGCTCGCGCCCGGTGAGCACCCGGCCCTTTGCATCCAACAAATTAAGCTCGCGGGCAACCGCCGCCGCCGTGTCGGGATAGTCGCCGGTAATCATCAAGGTGCGGATGCCTGCACCGCGCGCTTCGGCGATGGCGTCCTTGACCTCCGGGCGGGCGGGATCGTGCATCCCCGCCAAGCCGATGAAGACCAAGTTCTTCTCTACCGCCTCGGCGGTAGGGCGCTTCGCGACGGTCTCCATCGGGCGATAGGCCAGCGCCAGCACCCGCAGCGCTTGACCGGCCAAGTCTTGGTTGATCTGGCGGATGCGGCGGCCTTCCTGGTGCGAGAGCGGCTCGACCTTGCCGTTGCGGTAGATGTGGCTGCACAGCTCTAGCACCATCTCCGGCGCGCCCTTGACGAAAGCGACATACTCCGCCCCGCTGCGTGGCAGCGCGACATCACCTGCCGGGGCGTCCGGCACCTTGTGGATGGTGGTCATGCGCTTGCGGTCGCTGTCGAAGGGCACCTCGGCCACGCGCGCCCATGTCTTGTTCAAATCTTCGCCCCACATACCGGCTTTGGATGCCAGGGTCATCAACGCGCCCTCGGTCGGATCGCCGACCATCTTCCAGGCGCCCGCGCCGTTCTCCCGCACGAGCTGGGCGTCGTTACAGAGCGCCGCCGCCTGACCCAACAGGCGCAGACTGTGCATATCGTCTACATCGACCGGGGCGCCGGAGCCAAAATCGGCGCTCAGGCGGCTGAAGTCGCCTTCTGGTATATAGCCCTTGCCGTCAACGTGGAACAAGCCGCCGCCCACCCATACGGCTTTGACGGTCATTTCGTTAGTGGTGAGGGTGCCGGTCTTATCAGAGCAGATCACATTGGCCGAGCCGAGCGTCTCGACCGAGGCCAGCTTGCGGATGAGGGCATGGCGTCTAATCATACGCTGCATCCCCAACGCCAGCGCGATGGTGACCACCGCCGGTAGACCTTCGGGGACGGCAGCGATCGCCAGGCTGACGGCGACCATGAACAGTTCGATGATCGTCTCTTGGTGATGTTGGTTGCCCAACCACGCGCCGAGGTCGTTGCCGATAGGTTGTGCGCTGATGAGGCGGTAAAGCCCCTCGACGAACACGATCGCGCAGATGATGAGCGTGGCAATGCCCAACCACTTGCCGAGCTGGTCGAGCCGCAATTGCAGCGGGGTATTTTCTTCTTCGTAGCTTTGGATCATCTCGGCGATGTGGCCGATTTCGGTATTCATCCCGGTGCTGGTGATAACGCCACGCCCGCGTCCATAGGTGACCAGGCTGCCCATGTGTGCCATATTGACGCGGTCGCCGAGCGAGGCGTCTTGTGAGAAGACGCTTTCGGGGTACTTCTCGGCGGGCAGGCTCTCGCCGGTTAGAGAGGCTTCGTCGATGGTGAGGTTAAAGCTCTCGGTTAGGCGCATATCGGCGGGCACATAGTTGCCGGTTTCTAGGACAACCAGATCGCCGGGCACCACGTGCGCGCTGGGCACAGCCTGTACGATGCCATCGCGCACCACATGTGCTTCGGGCGACGCCATCTTCTTCAGAGCGCGGAGTGCGGCCTCGGCGCGGCCTTCCTGCACCACGCCGAGCACGGCATTCAGCACCACGATCAAGAGGATGGCTGCGGCGTCAACGAGACCTTCGCCCGTATAGATGCCCACAATGCCGGATATGGCAGCGGCGACTATGAGCAAGATGACGATGAAGTTGTTGAACTGGGCGATCAGCATTTCCCAGAGGGTGGGCGGTGGTTCTTCGCGCAGTTCGTTCGTGCCGTATTTTTCGAGGCGCTTTTGGGCTGCGGCGTTCGACAAACCGTTTTTTAGGTCGGTATCCAGCTGCGCTGCGACGTCTTCGGCAGATAAAGCATAGGGATGCATTAGGGACATAAAGGTTCTCCACACGTAACGAGCCATACAGCCGATGATTATACTCGCTTAATCGGCAAAGCCATATCAATTAGTGCCCCAATCGTTGGGGGGGGGATAGGCAGCAGGCCGGCTATGGCGTGTGGGTGGGTACAAAGTGGATATTGAGGGTTTTGTCCTTCCTGAAGACGGCGTCTTTGATCTCCAGGTTCCGCAGCGCGTAGGGCAACACCACGTTGCGCCGGAAGTTCCCGACCCGCAGCGTGATCTCGTCGGCAGCGCGGTAGAGGTCTAGGTCTTCTTTTGTGGTGAAGGGCAGCGGAACGGTCAGGATGTAGCCGCCGTTATCGTCGGGAGCGATGCGATGCGTAAAGCCCTCGAACATGCGCCGGGTGGGGTCACCGTCGCCGTAGAGCGCGTCGCCGAGCGTACGCAGCAGGTCAAGCCCGCCCATCTCGCGGTTGAACATGGGCGCCTTCAGCATAGGCAGCGGGGCGAACGCCTCTTCGATCAACTGCATGTTCTCGGCTTGCAGTTGCTTCCAGGCGTCGAAGAAGGGGTCCTTCACCTCTGCCGGGATCACACGGTTGCAGAGCACGGCATCAACCGGATAGCCGTAGAGGTTAAGGTAAGTGTAGGTGCGTTGGGTTTCTTTGATGACCATGCGTTCGGGGTTGATGACCAGGCGCACGCTGGTGAGCGTGGGATCAACCATGAGTTCACGCACCTTGTCGAGAGTATCGAACAGCTCCTGGATGGCCTCGATTGCATCCTCGTCGGGCAGCTCCGCCCCGATCCCCCGTGCGAACGGGCGCAGCAGCTTGATGGTGCGCCCGCCGAGCACCCCGATGAGCCGTTCTATCCACCAGCGCGAGAGGTCGGGCAGGCTGAGTAGACGCAGTGTCTCGGCGGTGGGAGCGGCATCGACAACCATGAGGTCGAAGTCGCCGCGTTCCATGTAATGGTTGATCCATAACAGCTGCGAGCCTTCCTCCAGCCCAGGGATGATGGTCACCTCTTCGGCGACAATGTTTTCTGCCCCGCGTTGGGTGAGCATCCGCACGAGGTACTCTTGTGCCCGCCCCCAGTATTTGTGGAGCGAGTAGCGGGTATCGATCTCTTGCCCCCAGAGATTATCGGTGATCTGTTCAGCTTCGGGGCCAAGCGCGACGTCAAACGAATCGGCCAAGCTGTGGGCCGCGTCGGTGCTTACGACGATAGTCCGGTAGCCCATCTCGGCGGCGCGCAGCGCGGTGGCGGCAGAGATGCTGGTCTTGCCGGTGCCGCCCTTGCCGGTATGTATGAGTATACGCATTGAAGTTTGCTCCATTTCTCAATCATGGGCCTGATTATACCGGCCCCTGTATTCATGTACGCAAGAAGGGGGTCAAGGGTATCATACAAGCAAGGGGCGGTTTGTCGCGCAGATGAACCGCCACCCCCCAGGAACAGATACGGGGCCTCAGGCCCCGGTGATGTGACAAAGCCGCCCAGTCCCCTTCGCGTGCCATGCCGGAAAGGATACGGGGCCTTAGGCCCCGGTGATGTGACAAAGAGTTGAGCGCGCGCGGAGGATTAATCGTAGATCGTGTCCAGGCGCTCTTGCAAGGCGTCAACGGTTTCTTCGGCGCTGCTCTCGCCGGCGAGGAAGTCGGCTATCGCCGCGCCGAAAATCGCATCAACCTGAGAGGTTGGCGCGCGTGGATTAGCATTCGAGAGTGCCTCGATCTGTGCGTCGATCCATAGCGCGGCGTCGGCGGCATCGGCAAGCTCTTCGTAGGTGCTGCGACGGATCGGGTTTTTGCCCCCCTCGTAGTAGCATTCGGTATCGAAGTAAGACGAGGTGATGTCACGGATAAAGGCATAGGCAATATCGGCATCGCGTGAATCGGATGAGATGCCCAAGCCCCACCCTCGGCTTTGCGGTATGCCGCCGGGCACTTGTGTCACACCGACCTCGAACAGGATGTCGGCGCGCGCCGCGCGGTAGGCGGTGGGCCACGTCTCGATCATAGCAACCTGCCCGGATACAAAGGCCTCTATCGCCTCGTCCGGCCCAAAGTCGAGCGCGTCGGGGGGGGAGGCATCTCGGATGTGGAC
>CAZJBO010000280.1:0-4172 GCA_964544075.1 uncultured Anaerolineae bacterium | reverse complement strand
CGAAGAACTGGCAGAAGAGAAGAACGCCACCTTCGTCATTGACGTCCCAGACTCAATGCCTTGCATCGAGATGGATTATGAGTACCTAACACGCGGGTTAAGCCATCTGGTCGAGAACGCCGTCAAGTTCACCAAACCGGAGGGTGGGACCATCACCCTCCGGGCCGAAGCCGTCGGCGACCAGGTTGTTCTATCCATCAGCGACAATGGTCGAGGAATGCCACCGGAAGAGCTAAAACACATCTTCGAATCGTTCTATCAGGTCAACCGCGAACAATACGAAGATCAAGGCGCCGGCAGTGGGCTGGCGATCGTGAAGGGCATTGTCACGGTGCACGGCGGCACCATTCAGGTGGAGAGCGAATTTGGCAAAGGGAGCACCTTCACCATCACGCTGCCCGTGGTAGAGTGCGACTGAGGCCGCAACCGGACGCCTGTTTTGCCCTATTTCTCTCAACCCCGTGTTATAATCCCGCGCCAGCGCATACCCCATTGTGTATGTGTCTGGCGCTTTCGTTTTGATCTCTCTCACCCTATCACTAAAGAGGAGAACAAACACCTCATGAACGCATTCGAATATGCCGAAGCTAATTACGAAACCTTCTTAGACGAGCTAAAAGACTTCCTTGCCATCCCCAGTGTGAGCACCCTGCCCGAACATAAACCCGACATCGCGCGCGCTGCCGATTGGCTGGTCGAGAAACTGCTTTCCGCCGGCATGACCCGCGCCGAGGTAATGCCCACCACCGGCCATCCCTTCGTCTATGCCGAGTGGCTAAAGGCCGGCCCCACCGCGCCCACCGTGTTGATCTACGGCCACTACGACGTACAACCGGTTGACCCGCTCGACCTCTGGGAATCGCCGCCCTTCGAGCCGACCATCCGCGACGGCGACATCTACGCGCGCGGCGCCACCGACGACAAGGGACAGACCTTCGCCAACATCAAAGCGATAGCATCAATGCTCGCGGCAGAGGGCACCTTGCCGGTGAACGTAAAGTTCATCCTTGAGGGCGAGGAAGAAGTCGGCTCACCGAGCGCAGCGCCCTTTGTCCACGCACACCGCGACTTACTCAAGGCCGACAGCGTGCTCATCTCCGACTCCGGCTTGCTCGCGCCCGACCAACCTTGCATCTTCTATGGGCTGCGTGGCCTCACCTACCTAGAGGTAGAGGTCAGCGGGCCAAAGTCCGACCTACATTCCGGCGCATACGGCGGCACACTGCACAACCCCGCACAAGCGCTCGCCGAGATCATCGCCGGGCTACACCGACCCGACGGCAGCGTTGACGTGCCCGGCTTCTATGACAAAGTGCGTCCGCTCAGCGATGCGGAGCGCGCAGAGATGGCAAAGCTGCCCTGGGACGAGGCAGAGTGGCGCGAAGAAACCGGCGCCGACAAACCGTGGGGAGAGCCGGGCTTTACCCTCTTGGAGCGTATCGGCGCGCGGCCCACGTTGGAGATCAACGGCATCGGGAGCGGCTTCAGTGGCGCGGGCGCAAAGACCATCATCCCGGCACGCGGCATCGCCAAGATCAGCTGCCGCCTCGTGCCCGACCAAGACCCCTTTGAGATTTTCGCGCTGGTGCGCGACCGTATCCTGGAACTCGCGCCCGATACGGTCAAGGTGCAGGTGCGCCGCATCAACGCCGCCTTCCCTGCTCTCATCGAGCGCGACGCACCGGCGGTACAGGCCGCGATAAAAGCATACAAAGCGGGCTTTGGCGCCGAACCGGTCTTCATGCGGGGCGGGGGCAGCATCCCGATTGTGTCGCTGTTCCAAAAAGAACTCTCCGACACGCCCGTGGTGATGTTGGGCTATGGCCTACCGGACGACGGCATTCACGCGCCAAACGAGAAGTTTAGGTTAGAGAACTTCCGCAAAGGCACCCAAACCTGCATCCATTACTTAAAAGCACTGGCGGAATAGAGGCGAAGGTCTGCAAAGCCAAGAGACAGACGATGGATTGGGGAACTCTGCTCATCTACCTTGTCGCTTTCACGTTGGTCGATTTTATCATCGCCGCTTTAGATAAAACCCGGCGCCAAGATCGGCAGCGGTTGATGCGGCTGGAAGAGAAAATAGATTTACTCCTGACACACTGCGCAGATAAAGCCCCGGCAGACGTCCGGGGCAAAGAGGCGCAAGACATATGAAAGGTATAGGTGAACTCTTGTCGATTTACCTGGGTATAGATGCCGGCGGCACCAAAACTCACGCCCTCCTTGCCGATGCACAAGGCAAGACACTTGCATTGGGCTGTGCCGGCTGTGGGAACTGGGAATTCAGCGGATTAGAGACAGCAAGAGCCGCGTTCCAGGCCGCGCTTGACGATGCGTTGACACAAGCAGGCCTCGCCGCCTCCGATGTAACCGCATCGGCCTTCGGCATTTCGGGCCTAGATTGGCCCGACGATGAACCTCTGCTGCGCGGCATAGTGGACAAGCTGGGGCTGTCGGGGCCTAAAGTGTTGGTCAACGACGCCTTCGTCGCACTGCGGGCCGGCACCCTCCGGCCCTGGGGCGTGGTCGTGATCGCCGGGACCGGCTCGACGAAGGCCGGGCGCAACCGGGAGGGCGCGACCGCGCGCACTCTGGGTCTGAGCAGCACGTGGGGTGATTGGGGCGGCGGTGAAGACATCACCAGAGCGGGGATCGCAGCGGTGGCGCTGGCATATGCAGGGATGGGGCCGCCCACGCGCCTAAGCGCGCGCCTGGCAGCACACGGCGGGTTCCCCGATGTGCCTGCACTGCTGCGCGCCATCACACGCGCCGGCTATCACCCGCGTAACGCAACCCACCATGTCTTCGAAGCCGCCTCGGAGGGCGACGCCACGGCCCGCGCGATCCTGGAACGAGGCGGACACGAACTTGCGAAGGGTGCGAACCACGTGATACGCAAACTCCACATGGAAGCCGAGACCTTTGATCTGGTACTGGCAGGCAGCGTGTTTAAGGCGACAGAACCGCTGTTGGTCAACACGTTGGTGAGAGATGTACACGCGCTTGCGCCGGGCGCGCATCCGGTACGCCTCAGCACGCCCCCGGCGGTGGGTGGAGTGCTGCTGGCGATGGAAACGGACGGTCTGCAACCGGCGGAAGATGTGCAGGCGCGTTTGTCGGAGGCAGCCTCAGCGCTCTGCTGACCCTGCCATCTCTGCCATCTCTCGGTATACCTGCACGGTAGCCTCGGCCACCTGTGCTTGCGTGAACTTGGACAATACACGCGCCCGGCCTGCCGCCGCGAACAGCTCCCAAATCGCGGAGGTTTCGTCCATCATGATGCGCAGCGCATTGCGCAGTGCACCCTCACGGCCTTCGGCGAAGGATAAGCCTGCTGCTCCCTCCACTTCGTGGATTGCGCCACTATCCGAGCCGATGACCGGCGTGCCACAGGCCATTGCCTCGATGATGACGCGCCCGAACTGTTCCTTCCAGTTTGGCCTTGTGCGCGAGGGGACCACCAATACATCAACGCTACGGTAGAAGCCGGGCATACGTCCGCTGGGCAGCCAGGGCCGGAAGGTCACGCGCTCGGTGATCGCCAGCCGTGCCGCAAGCGCCTTAAGCGCGCGCTCTTCCGGCCCGCTGCCGAGTATATCGATGCGCCATGCGCCACGCAGCCCCACCGCTGCCTTTAGCAAAAGATCAACCCCCTTCTCCTGCACCAAACGCCCCGCGTACCCGATGACGAAAGGGGTCTTCCTGCTGCGCGTGCCACCGGGCGCGAAGAAGTCGGTATCGACGCCAAATTGCGGGATCACGGCAAGCGGTCCTTTATAGCCCTTCGCACGCCATACCTCCGCCGCGCCCCGTGTCCCGGCGATGCCATAGTCTGCATTGCGCAGCACCCAGCGCTCGCCCCAGCTAAAGGGGGGTGGGTAGCGCCGGGCGATGTTCTGCCACGTGAAGAAGAGCGCCCGCGCGCCCACGCGCCGCGCCAGCCGGAGCGCTTGCCAGGTGGCAAGGTTGTATGGCTCCTCGTCGATGTGCACAATGTCTGGGCGCACCTCGGCGATGTGCCGCGCCAGGCCGGGGTAGTGGTGTAGGTGGAAGCTGCCGTTGAAACGTACCGGCACGACAATAAGGCGGTAACCTTGTAGATGTTTGCGCTCCAACTGCAACTCACCGCGCTCGTCGCGCCATGTCGGGGGCGTGATTACGGTCAGGTC
>CAZJBO010000279.1:0-4172 GCA_964544075.1 uncultured Anaerolineae bacterium | reverse complement strand
GTCAACATCGTTCAGGCTTGATGTACAGCTCCATGCAAGCGATGTGTTGGTATCCGGGATGTATTGATCTATCGCGCACAATCCCACCAGCCCGGTGCCTACCGTGACACCGTAAGGATACGGCAAGGTGACCGTCAGCTTCTCGCCACTATGCACCCGGAAGGCCCGGCTGACGAAGGGCGAACCACTATAGCCTTCACCCGCTGCCATCACGCCGGGGCCGTATAAGGCGATAAGCTGATCTATCTCGTGAGATGAAATCAAGTCTTGCGGCAGAAGGTCAAACGAGCCGGGTGCTATGTCGGGATACATCAGCGTGCCACGGAGCGCGCTATGCTCAAGGCCCAGCGCATGGCCGATGACATGCATCGCGACAACCATCGGGTGGAAGTCCTTGCCCATGCCGATGTCTGGATGTTCCGTCATATCGATATACACTTGTGCGTCGGTTCTACCGGCGCTGCGGACAACATATGGGGTGACCAGCACGTCCGTCGGCAAAGCCCCGCCCGACCCCGGCCACGAGATGATGATGTCAGCCGGGTCGAGGTTAAAACCAACCGTGAAGTCGAAAGCGGTGTGCATTGACCATAAGGCAAGCGATTCTTCAACCGCAGCGAGCAGAGCTTCATCTTGCGGTGGGTTGTCGATAGACACGGTCAGGTCATAATGCGACCAGGGCTTGATCCGGTCATGCCAGCGGTCGATAGCGTGCACCGGCACGATCCTTTGTCCGTTGTTGGCCTGCGCGCCGGGCACAGGTGTAGGACGGTGCCCAGGCTGTGCATTGGCATGTCCGCCGGGTGTGACCGTGGGGCGTGCTTGTCCGCCGGGGCCGCCATCACAGAAAACAAGGAAGGTATAGTCACCGGTCGTGGTCCCTTGCTGGCCCTGGAAGCGGGTCGTCTGGATGGTATAGGTCCCGGTGAGGGGCAAAGTCTGCGTGATCTTCGCGTCCTTGCTGCCCCCGCTATCATCGTCCTCCCACCGCCTGCCGTCCGGCGCAATGAGCACCAAGTAGGGGTCGAGGTCGCCGGTTTGTTGGTACATCCCGATGTCCAGCTGCTGGTTGGCGCGGCCCGCGAAGGTCCACTCCTGGTACCAAACGGCGTTCGTGAGCGTGCCGATATCAACCCCGCCCCCGGAGCATTGGACGGCCCCTCGGCTGGCGCCACCGGGTCCCACCGGCGGCAGCGCTTGTCCGCCGGGGCCGCCGTCACAGAAGACGGCGAAGGTATAGTCACCGGTCGTGGTCCCTTGCTGGCCCTGGAAGCGGGTCGTCTGGATGGTATAGGTCCCGGTGAGGGGCAAAGTCTGCGTGATCTTCGCGTCCTTGCTGCCCCCGCTATCATCGTCCTCCCACCGCCTGCCGTCCGGCGCAATGAGCACCAAGTAGGGGTCGAGGTCGCCGGTTTGTTGGTACATCTCGACATCTAGCCGCTGGTTGGCGCGGCCCTCAAAGGTCCACTCCTGGTACCACACAGCGTTTGTGAGCGTGCCGATTTCGACCCCGCCCCCGGAACATTGGATGCGTCCCCGGTTAACACCGGCAGGCGCAGCGACCGGAGGTTGTCCCAGAGCACTGCAGGTAACCTGTAACTCATAATCACCGGTGGTGATCCCGTTCTGGCCGCCGGTACGGATGGCGACGATCTTGTATTGTCCACCGGAAGGGAAGGTATAGCTGATGCTGTCGGGATCGCCGGCAAGCCAGACGTCGTTGGCATCGTGGATTTCGACATAGGGGGCCAGGTCACCAGAAGTGCGCCCCATGTCGACGGCCACTTGCTGTCCGGCTTGGACGTTGATAGTCCACACATCTTCCCAATCGACGTCAGAGATCGTGCTGGTCACATGATCGCCGCAATCGATCGGGCCACCGCCGCCGACGGGGAGCGGTAAGATGGCGGATGCGCAATCTACGCTGATGTGATATTCGCCTGCCCCGCTGCGACGGGAGGGAGTGATGAGATAACGACCGGCAAGAGACGGGTCAATCACAATCTGTGCAGCGAGTCCGCCGCCGCTGTCATCATCGGTGAAGGTTGTACCGTCGGGCGCATAGACCGTCAGATATGGGTCCAGGTCGGGGTCTGAGGTGCTCATGGTGATGGTCACGACCTGGCCGTCCTGTGCGGAGAAGTACCACTCATCATACTGGGCATTGTCGTCAACGCTGTTGGTCAATACGCTGCCGCAGAAGATGTCGCCCTGGTCAACTTGGGCAGCCGCTTGCTGACCACCACCCGGCGGACGGCAAGCAAGCCGCAGTGAATAATCACCTGTCCCGCCGACACTTGTAGCAACGATGGTATATGTACCATCGCTGGGCAAAGCATATTCGGCGATGCTGGCATCGGGCGCGGCGGCACTGTCATCGTCGCTGCGCAGATTGCTGTTGACGGGGCCGTGCAAGATGAGGTAGGGGTCCAGGTCGCCGCTGGTGCGGCGCATGACGATCGTGATGATGTGGCCGGCGGTACCGGTAAAAGTCCATTGGTCTTCGGAGTTAGTATTCGAGAGCGCATCGTTGACCGCATCACCACAGGAAAGCGTACCACCAACAGATTCACGGTTTCCGCCACCCTGCTGATGGCTCTCTGCGCATTGTAGATTCAAAACATAGTCGCCCGACGTGGTGCCGTTGGCAAAGTCGTAGCGGACCGCGCCGATGGTATACGTCCCATCGACGGGCAAGGTGGCGGTAAGCACTGCATCGCTGTTCCCGCCGCTGTCGTCATCGCTCCATGCCGTGCCATCCGGGGCGTTAAGCTGTAAATAGGAGTCTAAGTCACCGCTGGTGCGGCTCATGCTGATGGTCACGGTCAAACCGGCCCGACCCTCAAAGGTCCAGATATCGCCATAGTTGTTATCTGAGATAGTGCCCCAGGCAAGCGAATTACACTGGATCGCACCACCTTGTGCGGGTGGCGCTGCAAATGCATCCGCAGCGACCAACACTTCGAGTAGTAAAAATAAGGTTATCAACACAGTTCTTGTTCGATTCGATCTCTTCCTGAAAAACATCTTTATCCTCCAATAAGTATACAACATACTAGACAGGTTAATTATACGAATTTACGCGCGATACACCAATTCGGCCAAAGTCAAGCGTAAACAAGAGCCAGAATCCAGACAGGTCGATTTGGCTTGTCCCTAGACTGCAACCGGTTATAGTTATACTACGTAGACACTGTCATAACGTAACCCACGAGGAGGGACCTTCTAATGAAGCGGCAACACCTCAGACACCTGATAAGCTCTATAAGCATCATCGTTATTATGGCAGCCCTGCTATCGAGCATCGTGCAGATAGACACTGCACGGGCTGCCGAATGGCTTGACGAAGACATCATCGAAATCGGGCCGGACGAACAGATAAACGGCGACCTATTCCTCAGCCGCCCGATTGAACGCCTCATCATCGCCGGGACGGTCAGAGGCGATGTCTTTGGCTATGCCAAAAGGGTAGAGATCACCGGCACGGTCGAAGGTGACGTAAACTTGGCAGGCGAGGAGATAAGCATCAGCGGCGTGGTCGAGGACGACGTGCGCACCGGCTTCATCTCCACCTACATCGGCCCCGACGCCGAGATCAAAGGCGACCTGACCGGCGTCGGCTTTAACCTGGTATTGGCAAAGACAAGCACACTGAAAGGCGACCTATGGTATGCCGGTTATCAAGCAGACATCGCAGGCACGGTAGGCGGCGCGCTGCATTTCGACGGCGTGGCGCTGGCGCTCAACGGCACCGTAGCGGGGGATGTCGAGGCGCGGGTAGAATCGCCTGACACGCTCAAGGAATGGAGTATCCGTTTTGATACCGAGTTCCACACCATCGAGATTTTGACGCCGGGCCTAAGCATCGGCAACCACGCCACGCTCGGCGGCAACCTGGACTACACCAGCCCTACCGCGTTCGACCTGCCCGAAAAGGCCATAGAAGGCAACATCACCCACACCTTCGGCGAGGCAACACACCTTGCGGCCACCCTAAACCGCATCAACGGGACCATACACTTTGTCGAGCGGCGCGGTTGGTTCGGGACCGGAGTGCTGGTCTGGCTATTTTTATTTGCCGGGCGCCTCATTAGCTTCGTAGTCCTGGGGGGCCTGATCCTATGGCGGATGCCGCGCACGCTGCGCATCGCCGCGTGGTGCTGCGGCACCGC
>CAZJBO010000278.1:0-4193 GCA_964544075.1 uncultured Anaerolineae bacterium | reverse complement strand
CTCGGCTTCTTGGAGCGCATTTAATGCAAGCAGGCTGATTGAGCATACTATTGCCCATATCACCAGTCTGTTTTCGCTTACCACGACCGAAGCTATCACTATCACTATCGAGTAGATCAGGGCTGAGCCGCGATTGGTGCCCGTCAGGGCGATAAACACCGTTGTGGTGAAGTAGAGGCTCAGGACCATAATGCGTCCGGCTGCACGGATGTGCCCGGTTTGGATCAGGATATAACTGAAAATTGCGCCTATCCACGCCGTCCCCATGCTGGCGACCGAGATATTTAGCTCAATACCTCTGGTCTTGGCCGAGAGGACATTGAAAGCTAGCATGAATGTTGTGGTTGTGAAAGCTACAACACAGAACACCGACAGCGCACGGGCTTGTTGTTCCTCGGACATGTGTTTGTATTTGTGTCTGGGGGTGAAGACACGGTGTCCGAAGTCGCGTAAGGGATGCATTATGCCTCACCTCCATCTTTCGCCGGCAGCCCGATGCGGATTGATACGCGCGGCACGTTGAGCACCTTGCTTAGCCCTTGTGCTGCTGTCGTAAGCGCGGCCTCCATATCGCTTGCGGTCTGGAGGTTCGCGCCGATCTCGTTGACCATTGCCTCGCGGCTGGCGATGCGCTGCGTTTCGGCAAACAGACGGGTATTATCGGCGGCAAGGCCCAGGCGTTCGCCGACCTGTCGTGCCATCTCCAGCTGTTCTGGCGAGGGTTCGTCTTCGAGTTCAAACTCCATCGCGCCCACGACCAGCCCCCCCGACCATATCGGTACGCCCAGCACTGCGCGTGACCCATCTTCCAGGGCGACCACGTCGCGTTGCATGATGGCGGTTTTTAACCCTGCCGTCAGTTTGGTGTCGTGCATGGTGCTTTGATTTTCCAGGTCTATCACCAGGTTTTGGCCGGTGCTGGCCTTCTGGAGGTAGGTGATCCATGTTTGAACGATCTGTTCGCTGTTCATCCTCTCGATGTGGTCTTGTCTGGCCCGTACCTCGGCCATTTCCTGTCGGTAGGTATCGGCACGCTGTAAGGCCTCTTCGAGCCGGGCGGTCTTTTCTGAGGCGGCGGCGGTCAGGTTTGCGAGGGTTTGGATCACTTGCACCTCTTCCCCGGTCCAAGCGTCTCGGCGCAAGCTCTGGAGTTCGATCACGCCCGATGCGGCTTCGCCGAGCAACATCGGCAACACCAATATGGTCCGTGTGCCTATCAGCAGGTTGTTTGTTTGTTGCGGGTCTGTATTTTGCATATCCAGCAACATAGATTGCCCCGAAGCTGCTACCTGCCCGATTTTGGTAGGGTCGCCGAGCTGTAGCGGGGTGTCGAAGTCTTCTACCTCGGCGGGGTCGGTGCTGGCGACCAGATATATTTTGTTTCCCTTGATTGTATAAATGCGGATGAAGTCGATCTGTTCGTAAGTGTCGAGCAGCATTTCTGCGACTTGGTCGAACAGCCATTGCAGAGTGAGCGCCGAGGAGAGGCGTTCGCTGGCCTCGCTGACCATGTCGGCGATCGCCAGACGTTGCTCAACGCGGAAGGTGATGCGGTTTAGGCCCAATATCAATATCCGCAGCGCAATTGTCACCACCAGACAGGAGATAATCAACGTCATAACCGCGATTGTTTGTGCGTTCGCGCGGTCGAGAATCGGTGTGATGCTTGGGGCGGGGACGATCCAGGTGGTTACCGCAATGTAGGTTATTGAGATTGTGGTGTAGAGCCAAGAGACAAGCCGCCGGCCAATCAAGGCTACGAACAGGACCGTCACAAGGTATAGAGTGCTAGTTCTGGTGGTTATGCCGTAGTATGAAAGGTTGGACAGCATCGATATGAGCAGCCCCAGCGATGTTAGGTTCGCCGCCGCTTCCACGCGCCCCCGGCATAATATCTCCCACGCGATGCCGGAGATTGCGAGCATCCCCAGCGTGCTAACGAACGTGATGGGCGCGGCAGGCAGTACATTCAGTATGATTAGCCACGTATAGAACAAGAGGGTGATGAAGTTGCTTATCGCCAATGTGATGAGGATCAGGCCCATGCGCCAGGCGCGGTTACGCACCGTCTCGCTTTCATATTGGTCTAGTTTTAGCCATTGCGTGAGGCTTAAGTTCATCGCTGGCCCCCCTCATTTTGTTGTTCTCGCTGCTTTTGTCTTGGATCGACCTGCAGACGCACCCGCGCTCGTTTTGCCCCCAGCGCTGCGCCCAGCTCGCGCAAGGTTGTCTGGAGCATGGTTTCCATATCCATACGCTCTTGGAGCTGCGTCGCTATCCGGCTGACGGTTTCTTCGCGTAATGCGCGCGCGCGTGCTTCGGCAAACAGGCGGGCGTTTTCCATCGCTACCGCGATGAGGTGTGCGGCTTGCGACACGAATACCAGGTCCTCTTCGGTGAAGAGGTTGGCAAGGCCTGGTCTCCGGCTGCTGAAGTTGAGCGTGCCCAGAGCGTGTCCGCCGGCCACCAGGGGGAGCACCATTTTCGACTGGAGGCCGTGCTTAGCCAGTTCTTGATCGTCGGTGTTTGTTGATGTGCTCAAATTTGTGGCGGTATACGCTTTGCCGCTCTGTAGTACTTTGCCTATCCCTGTGTTTTCGACCGGAAGCTCTCGCCCTTCGTCTAAGGCCGGTATTTCGACACCTTCGGTCAATGCGATGCGCAGTGTTTGGTTTTCAGGGTCGTACAGACAGATGCAGGCGTGGTCGACCGGCAGCATCTTAAACGCTTGTTGACGCACTATATTTAGTATCTCGTCCATCTCTAGCGTGGCGCTGAGCGCCTGCGAGAGTGTGTTGAGCGTGTTTAGGCGGTTGGCTTGTTCCTGTGTGTCGTACAGCAGCATCTGGTTTTCTAGCTGCGTGACGATTTGGCCTGCCACAATGCGACCGATGC
Organism: uncultured Anaerolineae bacterium; assembly: GCA_964544075.1. Taxonomy (GTDB): domain Bacteria; phylum Chloroflexota; class Anaerolineae; order Aggregatilineales; family JAFGMM01; genus JAFGMM01. The sequence continues at coordinate 1,298 of CAZJBO010000278.1, read as the reverse complement.
GTTCGTCTTGTGCGGTGAAGATGTGTGGCTTGTTATGCGTCACTGCCACCATGCCGAACAGTTTGCCGCGCGTTCCCATCGGGAAGACGGCGAAGGAGGTAGCCTTCGCACGCTTTAGGAGTTCGATCTCTTTGGGGAAGAACAGTGTGCTGTCTTCAATGTTGTTGACCAGCAATGGCGCGTTCATATCCATGCGCTTGCTTATGGCCTCCAGCATCTTTTTGTGGGTTGCTTCGTCGCTTATAGTGACGTTGGCCGCCAGGCGCATCCCGATGATGTGCCCTTCGTCATCCAGTTTGCAGTGGACGAGTGTTACCATGTCCAGATCAGGGAAGAGGTACGTCAGCACGACCTGTGCCAGTCCTTCAGGTGTTTCGGCGCGCAAGACTTCTTGCCCGACGGTGAAGAGGAGCTGGTTTTCATGCAAATCTCGTTCGGTTTGTGCCAGGAGCCTTTGGTTGTAGTAAGTGATAGAAATCTGGCCGACCAGGGTGTACAGCGCGCGCACTTCAGCTTGCGAGAAGGTGTGCACCTCCGAGGCGCCTAACATCACCATGCCGATGACCTGTTCTCCGGTCACCAGCGGCAAGACCAGCAAGGATTTTGCCTTATGCAGGGCCAGTAATGCTAAGCTGTCCTCGTTCAAGAGCGGCGAATCTTCCACATTTTGTATCGTAATCGGGGCGCCTTCGAGGACCTCTTGATAGAGTGCCGTCATAGGGTTGCCGTGGATGGGCTGGGTGAAGTTCACCGTGCGCACCTCGTCGCCGACGGTTATCACCGGGGTGTAGGCCACCGTGGGTTCGTCGGATTGTGCGTCGCGCTCAAACAGAGTCAGTACGGATGAGGAGACCGCTCCGGCGCTGAAGCGGCATAGTGCCAAGAGCATATCCTCCAGCTTGGTAGCGCCGGCTATGCGTTGGGTGGCTTCGTATTGGCGGCGTGCTTCCTCAAGCGCGCGTTGAGTTTGTGCCAGGAAGCCCTGCCCGCGAATGACCACCGCCGCTTGGTTGGTCAGTGATTGATAGGCGCGTCGTTCGTCGCTGCTGAAGGCGTGCTTGTCGCGGTGTATTAGCACCAGGATGCCGATCACCTCTCCGCCGGCGACGATGGGGAACACGGCAAACGAGCGTGCGTCCAGGTCTTCACGTATCGCGCGGAAGGTGGATGGAGCCATGCGTGCGCGTGCCGATGCGTCGTCCAGATCGTCGATAATCAAGGGCGGCGCGTCGCCCATGCGGAACAGGCCGGCCAGCACCATGAGGTCGTTATCTTCCAGCTGCACCGCTTGCCGTTTG
>CAZJBO010000277.1:0-4195 GCA_964544075.1 uncultured Anaerolineae bacterium | reverse complement strand
GCGCGTCGGTCCCGTCTATATCGGTCGCGAGATACACGGCTTCGAGGTCTGCGATGCGTTCGGGATAGTCGGTGGCGAGTTTTAAGAACAGATCACCCCGCACCCCATGAGGACGGCGCACCTGCCCCAATACCAAAAAACGCGGTTCAGAAGCATCTGATCCCAAACCGCGCTTCGTTTGTTCTGATGATCGTGACATAAGAGTCTGCGGTGTGCTAGACGATCTCTAGCGTGACCCGCTTGCCCTGCTTGGCTGCGATCACGCGCAAGAGGGTGCGCATCGCGTTAGCGACTCGACCGCCCTTACCGATGACCCGGCCCATATCTTCGGGCGCAACGTGCAGTTCGAGGATGACCGAGGTTGCGCCTTGTATCTCGTCAACGCTTACCTGTGAAGGATCATCCACCAGCGATTTAGCGATATATTCAATCAACTCTTTCATTGCGACTCCTCCATACCGAGACGGTCGAGATGATGCAAAAGTATGTTGTAGTTGATGACCATGTCGGCAACAGACGGATAACCGTCCACATGCCGAATGAGCCGCGATTTACCACACAGAGACACGGATGCCTGACACTTTTGTGTTTAGGCTTCCGCGATGGCTTCTTCTGGTTGTGGTGTTGGCGCGGGGGCGGTTGCACCCGCTTCGCGTTTGGTCTTTGGGTTAACAGATGGATGCTCGATCGCCGCTTCCTCTGCAAGCAGGCTCTCAAGCGTTTCACCTTGACGGAGCCGCTCGAAGCGGCCCGATGTGCCGAGTTTGTTCAGAATGCGCTGTACCGGTTCGGAGGGCTGTGCGCCCACGCTTAGCCAGTATAGTGCACGGTCTTCTTTTATCCTCATTGTCGCCGGCTCGGTCCGGGGATTGTAGAACCCAATAGTCTCTATGAAACGACCGTCACGCGGGCTGCGTGAATTGGCGACGACGATACGATAACTCGGCTGACCCTTTGCGCCTACCCGGCGCAGACGAATGCGAACCATGTGTTAAGTTTTTCACTCCTTTTAAAACTGCAGAACGTGATATCACCGGAACAAGCCGGCGACATCAGGCATCTTACCCTTTTTTACGTTTTGCATCAAGCGCTGTATACGGCGAAACTGCTGCAACAGCGCGTTTACATCCTGAACTGTGGTCCCACTGCCCCGTGCAATGCGCCGCTTTCGGCTAGCGTTGATCTTACGGGGGTTGCGGCGCTCGACCGGCGTCATCGAGTATATGATCGCCTCGATACGCTTCATCTCCCGGTCGGTCTCGCTGGCATCGACTTTCTGCATCATCTTGCCCACACCGGGGATCATGCCCATGATCTGCGAGATCGGCCCCATGCGCTTGATCTGCTGCATCTGGTTTAGGAAGTCTTCGAGCGTAAACTTGTTCGCCAGCAGCTTCTCTTGCATCTTGCGGGTTTCTTCTTCGTCGAACGCCTGCTCGACCTTCTCGATCAGCGTAAGCACATCGCCCATCCCCAAGATGCGCGATGCGAGGCGGTCGGGGTGGAAGACTTCAAAGGCGTCGGGTTTCTCGCCGGTCCCCATGAACTTGATCGGCACGCCGGTCACGGCACGCATACTGATGGCGGCACCACCGCGCGCGTCGCCGTCGATCTTGGTCAAGACCAAGCCGGTTACCCCTACCTTCTCGTTGAAGCCGCTGGCGATGCTAACCGCCTCTTGGCCGGTCATGGCGTCGGCGACCAAGAGCACCTCGGCGGGCTTGGTGCGTTTACGAATCTCAACAAGTTCTTTCATCATCTTGTCGTCGATCTGCAAGCGTCCTGCCGTATCGATGATAACCACGGTTGCGCCGGCCTTCTTCGCGGCGGCCAGGCCGCGCTTACAGATGTCCGGCGGGCTGGGTCGGGTGCCCTCGGCGTGGATGGGGATGTCCATCTGCTTTGCCAGCGTTTCGAGCTGGTCTACTGCGGCGGGCCGGTAGGTATCTGCGGCGATGAGCCACGGGCGGCTTCCATCCTTGCGCAGTTTCAATGCCAGCTTCGCGGCGGTGGTTGTCTTGCCCGACCCCTGCAAGCCCACCAGCATAATCACGCGCGGCGTTGGCCCGCCGAGGTCGAGCTTGCCGGGTTCGCCCAGGGTATCGATCAGCTCCTCGTGGACGATCTTTATCACAGTCTGTGCGGGGTTCAAGCTCTTGGTGACTTCAGCGCCAACAGCACGAGTGCGCACCCGCTTGATGAAGTCCTTTGTCACGTCATAGTGGACATCGGCTTCGAGCAAGGCTAACCGCACCTCGCGCAGCGCCTTCTTCACGTCGGCTTCGCTGAGCTTGCCGCGTCGTCCCAGTTGTTGAAATACTTCTTGGAGCTTGTCGCTCAGACTCTCAAACATTACGACCTCTTATCTAGACCGTGTGCATTGTAAATAATCGAGGCGATTCCGTCAAATTGTGTGCGTGTACGGGCACCGACCTTGCGCGCGCTCTCTCCGAGTCGGCGCTATGCCTTAGGCTCGGAGCTTGCTTTATGTTGTCGTTGCCTGTTCCACACCTTCGGCCAAAGGCAAAGCACGCAGCTTCCATAGCGCCACCGGGAGCGTCATCAGGAGAATCCCCGACGCCACCAGGAACGGCACACGCGGCCCCGCGTTGATATAAAGGTATCCACCGATGTATGGCGCCGGGATTGCCGCAACGCCCAAAGCCGACCGGAACAATCCAAACATCATCCCAAGCGACTTCCTGGGCACGGCCTTGCTCATTAGGGAATTGACCGCAGGCCCCGCAAAGGACATACCGATCCCGAACAAAGCAAAGCCGACGACAAACCCGGTGATATTTGAAAAGACCATCATCACAAACAAAGCGGCAGACTGCAGCAAACTGCCCAGCCCGATGCCCCACCGTTCGCCATAACGGTCTGCCAAGATGCCGCCCAGCCATGTGAACAGCGCCGCCATTACCGCAAGCTCTGCGCGCAGCGAGCCGTATACACCCTCGCTCTGCTGCCCCACCTCGGTGATGTATTTGGGGATGAAGGGAAAGGCCATCTGGAAGCCGGTGTCTTGGAAGCTATCTATGATGAACAGCCACGTTATCAGCCCCCCACCCACCAACAGCAGCACGATTGTGCGGACGTTGTGGACTAGGGTAGTTGGCTTCAACACACGGAACTGAAAGCGCGAGTTGCGCGCCATCCACACCCGCAACAGGGCCGCGACCCCAAATATGCCGGTCACGGTCCAGAGCAGCACTCGATAGGAAGTTGTCTCGACCAGAAACCCGCCGAGCGCCGGCCCAATGATCTGGCAAATCTGATACAGACCTTCCACCAGCCCAAAGGTACGGGCGGTCTCGCCCTCCGGCGCGGCTTCGGCGGTGTAGGCGTGAAAGCTCGGCCCGTGCAGCGCCCCACCTATCGATCCGAACAGCGCGCCGATGATCGCCCACTCCCAGCTGCGGGCAAGCGCGAACCCTCCCAGCGCCACCACGCCAAACACACCGCTTATCGCGATGGCCTGCAAACGCCCCAGGTTGTCGGATATCCAGCCGCCGAATATCCGAAAGACGATCGCCATGATGGTCTGAACCGTAAAGAACAAGCCGACTTGTTCCACCGTTGCGCCCAGCGATTCGAGATACAAGGGGAGGAAGGGGTAATATGCGCTGCCGGCAGTATTGGCAATGATGGCAGCCAAAAGCAACCATGCCAGCTGGCGCGGCATATCGCGTATCTGCCGGTATAGAGATTGGAGAAGCAACCACGGCTTGCTAACAAGTGTTTCTAACATCAAGCCCTCGCGTGTGTGTAGGTATAGAATGCCCAAGTGACAAGTGTATCGCATGTGGCGAAGATTGGGTTACAATTTCAGATACACCATGCTGCCGCTTGCGCAGCACAACCCGAAAGGATGGGCACCCCATGTATGTCATCGGCACCGCCGGCCACGTCGATCATGGCAAAAGCGCGCTGGTTATGGCGCTGACCGGCATCAACCCCGACCGGCTCCGCGAAGAGCAAGAGCGCGCCATGACTATTGACCTCGGCTTCGCCTGGATGGACTTACCCAACGGCGCGAGCGTGGGCATTGTAGACGTGCCGGGGCACCGCGACTTTATCGAAAACATGTTGGCGGGGGTTGGCGGCATCGACGCCGTATTGTTCGTGGTCGCCGCCGACGAGAGCGTCATGCCCCAGACCCGCGAACATCTCGCCATCCTCGACCTGCTGGAGG
>CAZJBO010000276.1:0-4207 GCA_964544075.1 uncultured Anaerolineae bacterium | reverse complement strand
GAGAGGGGGATAGGGGGTGAGGGGAAGCGCTCCGGCAAAGGTCGGCACAGCCGACAGCTGTTATTAGCCTGGGGTTTCAACCCCAGGCGCCTGGCGCCCCCGGCCCTAAACCTTCCTTAGTGAAACGCCTGCAAGCGCAGCGTATGCAAAACCTGCAAACTCAGCAGCTCGCGCATATGCCGCCCATAGGTAAACTCCTCGCCGTTGAAGCTCATCCAGTTCTCTGCAATGAACGAAAGGTGATAGCCCTCGTCAAGGCAGCCCTGATTTGGCAAGGGCGCGGTGGCGGCGCGCACGTCGATGAGGGGCACAGTATAGCGCGCGGCAGTATCGCGGATTACGGCGTTATAGCGCGGCACAAGGTCGAAAACGCCGTGTGACTGCGTTGTCGCGTCGGCGGTGGCAAGCGTTTGTACGACCGGCACCACGCCATGCTCAACCAAAGTGCGCACGATCTGGTCGAAGTTGGCCGCGAAGATGTCGAGCGTCGAGTAACGCATATCCGCCAACCCGATGTATATGAAGGCCACGCTGGGCTTCTTGCGCCGTATCTCGCACTCTAGCGACGATTCGCCGGAGTAGCAGTAACTTGGGTTTGCCCATAGAGGGTCGATGAGGTTCACGGTGGCATAGCCGGGCAAAGCGGTTTGGCTGGGGGCACAGAAGGAGCCGGACTGGTTATAGAAGTCAACGGTGCTTTGGAGATAAGCGTATGGGCCAAGCTGATAGCTGCCCCACTGGAAGTTGCAGAAGAAGCCATAGTGGGCCATGTTGCTATCACCGATCTTGATGAAGGTATTGGCGCGGTTGCCGAGCGCCCGTCCGCGTTGGAAGATCACGTGGGCGTTGGCGATCACATCGCCGGGCAGGTTTGAGAACTGCGCGATGATCGGGTTTTCCGGGGTGGCGATGATGTCCGGAACCCATGCGTGCTCCGGGGTTGCCTCGTCGCTACCCGGCGGGGGCGGCGCGCCCTGCCCGATCAGTTGCAAGAGCGCGGCCTCAATCCAGCCCTGCCCGCTCGCCGTGCTCACCCACGCCCAGGCTTTATCTGCCGAATAGCGCGCGATGACCACCTCCATATTCTCCGACAGCGTGACCACAACCCCAGAATCTGTTGAGGTATCCTGATATAAGTTTGCCTCCTCTGTCGTGACCGCGTGGCTCTGCGCGCGGCCTATCTCGACAGGCTGCGCCGAGGGAGGGCTTGCGCTGCCGGTCGCGGCAGCCGCCGCGAGGAGGCGCGCCGCGACCCAGCCTTGCGTACCATCGGCGGCCTGCACACGCGCCCACCAACCGTTCGGCCCTATATCGAGCACGGTCACATGGGTGCCGCGCGCCAGGGTTGCGACAACCGTATGGCTCTCACCGGGGCCGCTGCGCACGTTCGCCTCGACCGTGGTCATCATCTCTTGCGCGCTGCCGGCTGTATTGGGGGAAGGGGTAGCATCATCGGCGCGTGCCGGGATCAGGAGGCGCGCCGCGACCCAACCTTGCGTGCCGTCGGCGGCCTGCACACGCGCCCACCAACCGTTCGGCCCTATATCGAGCACGGTCACATGGGCGAAGCGCGCCAGCGTCGAGATGATCGCGTAGTCCTCGCCGGGGCCGCTGCGCACGTTCGCATTGACCGTCGCCATCGCTTCTGCGCCGACCGTTAGCGTGTTATCTTGCGCAACCACCGGCAGAGCGATGAGAAGCCAGACAAAAATAAACAGCATACATTTCCGAAGCATAGTTCTTTCTCCCGGTTCCTTATTTGGAACGTTACAGCATCAGATGTCGATTCTAGCCGGTATGGATTGACTATGTCAACGTGGGCGCAACTGCTCAGCCTGGGGTTAAAGTCTCAGACAAAAGACGGTGCACCGGCTAAAGCCGACATATTCTCTTGCACCTTCTACGGGGGCGGGGGAACATAATCGGGGAAGACGGTGCGCCAGAGGGCGTCGAGCATCTGCAAAGTGAGCAGGTTACGTACCACAGCGCCGTATTGTAGGTTCTCTGCGGTGAAGTTCACACTGGCCGCATCGCCGCCCGGTGGTGATGCGGGATGCACCGTATCGTCTGAGATGCCGTAGTTGGGCAGATCGGAGAGCGCCAACCAATAGTCCATCAAAGGTATGTCGTATTCACGTGCAAGCGCCTTGATGACATCATTGAACTCGGCAATGTGCGGGTCTTCGTTCCGTTTGGGTGGTATTGTGCTCAGCACGGGGATCACGCCTTGATTGATCGATATCTCGATGATGCGTCGCATGTTCGTGCCGAACTCTCCGGCGGAGAGCGCAACCGAGTCGTTGGTGCCGAGCATAATGATGGCGGTGGCGGGCCGTGATGCGCGATATTCGCACTCTAGCGGAGTCTCGCCCGCCGCACAGACACCGGCTTCGGGTGCCTGGTTCCTGCCGGGGTCGAGCACATCACGTGTCGTCCACCCTCCCCAGGCCGCCAGCGAGAAGTCCTCGAAAGAATTGAGCGCGCCGCGCGCGGGGGTGACCGAGAAGAAGTCGATCACCTCTTGTAGATATTGGTAATCATGCAGCTCGTAGTTACCATACCCGATGTGGTATAGGTAAACCCATGTGGCGGTGATGCTGTCGCCCACCTTTGAGAACACATCGCCCCGGTTCCCCATCTGCAGGCCGCGCAGATAGATAGCGCGCGCATTTGAGCTGATGCCCCAGATGAGGCCTCCTTCGGCTGCGCCGCCGCCCGCCGGGACCGGGGTTGCGTTCGTCACCACGTCACCGGTGTCGGGCAGACCGGCGATGTCGATATCGGCTTGTACGTATGCCGCGAGCACCCAGCCCTCGGCATCATAAGCGGGTGCGATGACCTTGAGCCAAGTTTGCCCCCCCTCCCCGGCCCGCGCTACGGCGACCAACAAAGCGCCATCGTCCAGCTTGGTGACGACATCATGCACGGTGCCCGGCCCCGCGCGCAAGCGTAAGAAGCCCGGCTCTGCCCGGACATGCGCGTTGGGGGTAGTTTCCGGCGGTGTAGTGGGGGAAGGTGTGGCGCTGGGCGTGGGGCTGAGGGTCAGGGTAGGGGAAAGCGTGGCGCTGGGCGCGAGTGTGAGGGTCGGGGTAGTACTGGGCGTCAGGGTGAGGGTCGCGGTTGGTAGAGCGGTAGGCATGTTGCAGCTAAGCGCGCTTAGCGCTAAAAACAGAGCGATGATGAGAGTGGCATATCTTGTCTTCACTGTGTCTGTACCCTCTGCGGGGCTGATGGTGCACTGCCGAGTGTAACACAGAAGAAGAACAACAACAGAAGTTTTTAGGACAAGATACGAGCACATTACGCTTGACACGGACGCGCATTCGGCCTATCTTCTAACCCATGTGCGGACGCTTTACCCTCCACATCGACTTGCATGAAATCCTCGGCCTGCTGCCGGGCTTGGTCGCCGGCGTCTGGCCGGGGCCACGCTATAACATCGCGCCTACACAGATGATCGCCACCATACCGAACCTCCTTACCGAGAACGGCGCACATGCGCTCACCTTCATGCGCTGGGGCCTCATACCCGCTTGGGCCAAAGACCACAAGATCGCTGCCCGCCTCATCAACGCGCGCGCCGAAACCCTCCACGAGAAGCCCGCCTTCCGCGCGCCCTTCACACGGCGGCGCTGTCTGGTACCGGCGGATGGCTTCTATGAGTGGGCAGCAATGCCGGGCCAGAAGCCGAAGCAACCTATCTATATCCGCATGAAGTCGGGCAAACCCTTTGTCTTCGCCGGTCTCTGGGAGCGCTGGGATGATCCCGCCGGCACCGGCGACACCCTGACAACCTGCACGCTCATCACCACAACGCCCAACGAGACCATCGCACCATACCATGACCGGATGCCTGTCATCCTGCCGCCCTCGGCATACGATGCCTGGCTTGCGCCCGGCGCACAGCCCCTCGACCGGCTGCGCGCACTGCTGCGGCCCTATGCAGCAGCGGAGATGGAAGCCTACCCGGTATCGCGGCGGGTAAATCGCCCTGACGCAGACGACCCCGCATGTATCACGCCGCTCGATACCCAACTGCCCCTCTTATAAAGATTCTCTTTGGTTTAAGGAGAGATTAGATGACCGAATTGCACATAAACGTAGACGCCACCACCGAATTCCTCGTCGGCCTGCTCAACACGCCCAGCCCAACCGGGTACCACATCGAGGCAATCGAATACGTAAGACACGCTTTCGAAGCGCTCGA
>CAZJBO010000275.1:0-4212 GCA_964544075.1 uncultured Anaerolineae bacterium | reverse complement strand
TGTAACCCCGAACAAGCGCCCCCAATACAAGGGCATCATATCAGCGAGCGCGAAGCACTCATCCACCATGCACAATGTCCCCACGTTGCCGAGATTCCACCAGAGGAGTTGATAGCGGTGCGCTGGCGTCGCCTCGGTGAGGAGCATTATCTTGTGCCGGTGACCGTGACCGCGAACGACCGCGAGGGCCTGGTGCGCGACATCGGCACCGTGGTCGCTGCCGAGAACATCAACATGATGGGGCTGACCATGAAAACCATCAACAACGTCGCCACCTTCCACTGCATAGTGGAGATCATCGACTTCGATCAGCTGATACGCCTGCTCGCCAAGATCGAGCAGCTGCCCAATGTATACGAAGCCTGCCGCCAAACGGCAGTATGGCACCCTTCAGAACAAAGCTAAGCAATGACACAGACCACACACGAAGAAACCCAACCTCCATCGGCGCAAGATGCACTGCTTGCACAGGCGGCAAAAGTCTTGCATGACGACGAGGTCCGTCTGTTCCAGAAAGCCGTGCGCCTGGTAGAGTTCGCCTATCGCGACCAGACACACGCAGACGGTGAGGACTGCCTCGAACGCGCCATCGCCGTGACGCAGATATTGCTCGAATATAACCTCGACCTCGAAACCATCATCGCTGCTTTGCTGCACGAGATAGTCGAACAAAGCGATGTTACCCTAGAACAAATCGAGGAGAACTTCGGGGCGGGCGTCGTGCGCTTGGTCGATGGCGTCACCCGGCTCTCCGGCCTGCCCGACAAGTTAAGCGAGGAGAAGCGCCAAGCCGAGAACCTGCGCAAACTCATTCTTGCCACAGCAACCGATGTGCGCGTGATGCTCTTGCGCCTGGCGGATCAGCTGCACATCATGCGCAACCTCGACCGCTATCCACCAGACCGGCAGGCAAGCCTCGCGCACGAGACGATGGAAATCTACGCGCCGATTGCCGCCCGCTTGGGCATGAGCAAGCTCAAGGCCGAACTCGAAGACCTGGCATTTAAGACTCTGGAGCCGGAAGCCTTCGAGGAGATCGAGACCAAGCTCAGCGCGCGGCGGCAGGAGCGCGCGGAGTGGCTTGAGACAATTAAAGAACGCTTCCTCACTGCGCTACAAAAGGCCGGCCTGAACATCAGCCTCGATTGCATCACCACGCGCCAGAAGCATATCTATAGCATCTACCGGAAGATGCAAACCCAGAAATATTACGGCAAGGATGTGTGGCGCATATATGACCGTATGGGTATCCGCGTGATCGTAGAGAGCACCCCGGACTGCTATCAGGCGCTGGGGGTTGTGCACTCAGAGTGGAAGGCAATCCCCGACGAGTTCGACGACTATATCAGCAATCCGCGTCCCACCGGCTACCAGTCGCTCCACACGGCGGTGCAATATAACCCGACCAACAAGCACGACATCATAGAGGTACAAATCCGCACCGCCGAGATGCACGAACAAGCCGAGTATGGCATCGCGGCCCACTGGCGCTACAAAGAAGGCAGCTGGCAGGATGTCGAGTTCGACAACAAGGCAAACTGGCTGCGCCAGCTGCTGGAGCTGGGCCGCGAGCTGAGCGATGCGCAAGAATTCGTAGACGCCATGAAGTCGGATGTATTCGCCGACCGCGTATATGTCTTCTCGCCGCAAGAGGACATCCTCGACCTGCCGGCTGGCGCTACCCCCATCGACTTTGCATACCACATCCACACCGACGTGGGCGACCGCTGTCGGGGCGCGAAGATCAACGGCAACCTCAAACCCCTCACCTATAAACTGCAAACCGGCGATATGGTCGAGATCATCACGGCCAAGCGCGGCGGGCCAAGCCGGGATTGGCTCAACCCGCACCTGGGCTATGTCGCTACGCGCCGCGCCAAGACCAAGATCAAGCAGTGGTTCCGCCGCCAAGACCGCGAACAGATGATCGGTCAGGGCCGCGAGGTGGTAGACCGCGTGCTCAAGCGGCTCAGCATCACCGTGAGCCACGACGCGGTGCGCGACTTGTTTAAATACAAAAACACCGAGGATTTCCTCTCTGCCGTAGGCTTTGGCGACATCAACAATGAACAGATCGCCGCACGTCTCCTCGAAGCCGAGCGCCGCCGGCAGCCCGACGACCAACTTGCCCCACCCGTCACCCGCAGCGCGCACCCGATGCCCGCCGAAGGTATCAACATCATGGGCATAGAGGGCCTATTGGTCCACCTCGCGCGCTGCTGCAATCCGGTGCCGGGCGACCCCATCATCGGGTACATCACGCGCGGACGCGGCGTCACAGTCCACCACGTTGACTGCCCCAACGTGCGCAACAGCCGCGAGAAGGAACGCCTCACCAGCGTCAGTTGGGGGCACAAGAGCGAGCAATATTACCAGGCGCCGGTGCTCATCAAGGCCTATAACCGCGCCGGTCTGATGCGCGACATCGGCACGGTGATCGCCGATCTGCGGATCAATGCATCAAACATGAACGCCACTACCGACAAGCACAACGTGACGACCTTCTTGGTCACGCTCGAAATCCAAGACCCTACCGAGCTTGGCCGTGTCTTCAACAAGATATTGCAGCTGCCCAACGTCATAGATGTAAGACGCCGCGCGCCCTGACGTCGGCATATATGTCAGGGGGTGGGGGTAGATGGGGGCGATAGAGCGTCGAGGTAGCGCGTTGCTTCGTCGAGGGCTTTCATCCCACCGGCGAGCAAGTCCTCGCTCTGTGCGACGAATTTATCGGGCGCGTTGGTCAGGCGGCCTCCGCTCTGCTCACAGTAACGCCGCCAACGCTCCTCTGCGGTGTTGATGGCATTGCGCGCCCGGTGGATCGCCCACTTTGGGTTATCAACCTCAGGGTACGTCTCAATTTCGGCATCGCTGCGGAAGTAAGTCGCGGGGATGTCGGGCAAGGCACTACAAGCCACCCCGTCGGGGGTCGCGCGGATCAACTCCGGCAATTGTTGCAGTTGTACGGCGATGTCGCGCGCCTCATCGATAGCCTGGCGCATGTCGCGCACGATCGCATCGCGGGGGTGGGCTTCCGAGTCGCCGCCTTTGCCCTCGATCACGACCTTAATGCCGTTGGCGATCAAGATGATGAACAAGCCAATCACAAGTAGAGCGATAAACCCCAACATGGCATACTCGACCAAGCTGAGTTCATCTTTGTGGGCGCGGGCTTCCTTCCTGTGCAGGTCTTCGTTTGAGATTTCAGGCAACCCACCATCTGAACGGCGTCTCCGGGGGGCATCAGACTGCCGCGTGAGGTATTCAACTGCGCCGGCGGCCAGGGTGCGCACATCGGGGTCGGGGTCTTGCGCGGCCACCTGGCGCAGCAGCTTTGTAGTGCCAGACGCGCGCGCGCGCACCAGGCTGCGGATGGTCTCTTGGCGTATTTTAGGGTCCGGGTTATTGATACCGGCAAGTATATCATCAAGGGACATAGCGAGCCTTTCTCTCTTGGGTGGTTTATGGCAATATGATACACCAAAATGGTCGCTCTATGCACGTGCGAGAACAGCAGAGAGCGACACGCCATCCAGTATATACTAGGTAAACAGACCAAGTAGTTAACAAGAGCGTAGAGAAAGCGTATTGAAAACGTCGGATTGAAGCACTGGAAATGCGTTATAATGGGTTGGAAGATCGTGTAGTGTCGCTCTAAACGCCAGACGTGACGCGCTGTCGGGCGGAGGAAAGAGCGCGTATGTTACACGGTCAATGCTTTGGGGGGAACAAAGCAATGAAAGCTACACGCCTAGCGCTATACAGCGTGGCGGTCCTTGTTGTTGTGATAGCCTTGTTGGTGTGTATTGCATCACTGCCACCACAACCGACGGGGCCTGATACCAACGCGAAGACCACCGATACACCTTCTGTGCCGATAGTGATCGAGCCGGCCAATCCGACGCCAACCGCCACACCCAAGCCATCGCCAACGTTGAATCACTTGACATATAAACATGCTGCCTGGGACTAAGACCCCGGTATAAGGGCGCCCCGATGGGCGCCCCTCAGATGTTTAGGGCCAAAGCCTCAGAGCCTCAAGCCCAAGTCGCCTACCCCTCACCACCGCCCCAGATTACAATCCCAGACAGTCGGCAGGGCAAGTATCGTAGGTTTCTTCCGGCTGACATACGCCGTCGCCACAGACCGGCGGGCAGTCGGCGGGGCAAATGTCGTAGTTCTCGTAGGCCTGACATGTATCATCACCACAGG
>CAZJBO010000274.1:0-4226 GCA_964544075.1 uncultured Anaerolineae bacterium | reverse complement strand
CGGGTGCAGAGGCGGCGGGCGCGGACACGGCGTTTTCTGCCGGAGCCGAACCGTCGGGGATGATGAGCACCTGCCCGACATAGATACGGTTGGGGTTGGCGATGCCGTTAGCGCGCGCCAGCGCGTCTGTGGTTATGCCATAGCGCAGCCCTATGCGGAACAAAGTCTCACCGTGCTGCACCACATGCTGTGTTACGGTGTTGGCGGCCACTACCGGTATCATGACGGCGAAGATAGCAACTAACATAATGCCTGAAATTATGCGCCATTTTTTATTCATCATGGGCCTCCTTACGCGCCACATGTTCGCTCTGGGCAGGAAATGGGAGGAGCTGCAAGATTATTGATGCTGGCTTCGCCCGCTTCTTTGTATAACTATAACCCATATTATGTGTAAACGGGCGGTAATGCAAGCCTTTAGCGCGCTGCGTATGCGATACGCGGTGTAATAGGTGCTGAAGCGCATCAACCTGACGCGCGGGTTATGTTTTTCTAACCGTCGAGGCCTTTGTTCACACCCTAGAATTAATCTGAACCAGATTGATACCCAAAGCTAACAAAACTTATATTGTTCTATCACATCACTAGTCATACCATTTGAATATGAGAGTCCCCGGTGGTGCCTATTTGCTTTGTCTATGAGGAGACCGCTTTTATCTTCCCCGACCTTTCTTCACCGTCTGGTAAGGAAAAGCGCACAGCTTCTCTTGAGGGGGGTTCGGTGGCTTTTAGTGCTTGATGCGGGGACGCTGCCCACCGAGGGATAAAGCCGATAGGTGCTTTCGTGGTTTATTTCATGAGCTTGTCGAGGTAGTTAGACGATGAAACGTTTGATGACGCTGCTTGTTGTGTTATTTGCCGGGCTTATCCTGCCCGCCATACCCACCGCTTCTGCCGCGCCGCATGGCGAATACCGCGCGAACTGGACCGCCGAATTTTACAATAACACCGATCTACGCGGCGCGCCGGTCCTGGTCCGCAGCGATCCTCAGGTGCGTTACAATTGGCGCACCGGTTCCCCACATTATCTTGTCAATGCCGACCACTTCTCGGCGCGCTGGACTGCTGTGGTCAACTTCCCCGAAGCCGGTTGGTATCGCTTCCGCATCCAGGGCGACGATGGCACCCGTCTTTATGTCGATGGTGTATCGGTTTGGGACCACTGGATACAACAGACGCCGGTTGCTTTCGGCATTGATGTAGAACTCAACGCCGGACACCATGACTTGCGCTTCGAATACTTCGAGGCGACCGGCAACGCGATCGCCAGTATTTATTGGTATAAGCTCAACCCCGGCGGTGAGGGTGACCGTGGCTCCAACGCCATGACCAGCCTCGTCGATCACCCTCCGTTGCCCGCACAGGTTGTGCCGACCGGTCAAGCTGCGCCGCCGGTGCCGCTTGCACAGCCGGCTTATGCCGGATATGCTTATCCACCGCTCTACTTTAACTACACCTATCAAGTTATCACGGTCTCCACCACAACCTATTCCAACTATCCCACGACCGCGCCGCCCTCCGTCTACCCCGTCTATACCTATCCCGCGTCCTCTGTCGTACCGGTCGCCTCCGCGCCCCCCGCGAGCAATACTTGGCATGGTGAGTATTACAACAACATGAGCTTGTCCGGCACGCCGGTCTGGACACGGGATGATCCCTCGATCAACTTTGACTGGGGCATCGGCTCACCCAACCTGGCTATCATCCCGCCCGACTGCTTCTCCGTCCGATGGACGCGCGTCATGTCCTTCCCAACCGGAGGCGATTACACCTTCACCGCTGCGACCGATGATGGCGTGCGCGTATACCTCAATGGTACGCTCGTCATTGACGACTGGAGCCATCGGCAGGGCCAGTTCCTTATCTATAACGCGCACATCCCCGCCGGGAACCACACAATCGTCATGGAATACTTTGAGGATCAGGGCGGGGCAAGGGCGCGTCTGGATATCACCAACACGAGCGGCATATCGATCACGGAAACTACCGGCAGTGTCAAGTTCTGGGCCGACCGCACCGTCATCAACCTGGGGGAGAACGTCACCCTTTGCTGGGATACCGATAACATCCAAGCGGTTTATTACAAACGTGCCGGTGCCGCAGATTTTGTCGGCGTGGTGGGCACGTCCTGCCAAACCGATACGCCCACCGCCACCGGCACGCACACTTATGCCCTTAAGGTGCTGCACCGTAACGGCTATGAAGACGTCCGCACGGTCGATGTCACCGTCAACCCCTAGGGAAGGGAGTAACCGTCTATCTCGCGCTGCATCAGGGTTTGTGGCTTAGGTTATGCGAAGTTTGTAATGACGAATGTAATAGACGGTTGTGTGTTCATGGTGCTTCTCCATAGTGGAGGATAACGCCGTAATTACCCACGATCCAGCCCTGATCTGGGCTAACAAAATAGATACCGTTTAAACCGATGTCCTCGCCTGTTTCGACGCGCTCCCAGGTTGCGCCGCCGTCGGATGTGCGCAGCAGTGCACCGCGATCACCGACCAGCCAGCCATGCTGGGCATCAACAAACTGTATCGCGTAGATGTCAACGGGGTAAGAATTGCCGGGCATCGCATCAACCGTCTGTTGTAGCCAGGTCGCGCCACCGTCGGTGGTGTGATACAGCCCCTCTCCGCCAATCCAACCTGTCTGGCTATCGGTCATCTCAACCGCGAACAGACGTTTGTTGCATGTTGTCCAATCACAAGTCAGGATTTGTTGTGTCCAGGTTGCGCCGCCATCTGTCGTATTAGCGATTTCCCCCAGACCGCCAACCGCCCAGCCGTGTTGCGGATTGGGGAAATCCACATCACCCTGGACGAGCGCAAAACCAATGTTCAACGAGCCTTCAACCCGCGTATCGACCCATGCCCAGTTGTCGCCGCCGTCACTGGTGTGCGCCAATGCGATGGTCGCCGTAGAGCCGGATTGAGGCGCGGCCACATAATGGTTCGCAAGCGCCCAACCGTTCTGCCCGTCCGCGAATTCGATGGCAAAGAACTCACGTTTGCGGTCGTATCCCTCGTCTGCGTTCCGATAGAGCGTGGTGACGCTGTCCTGCCAGGTCAAACCGCCGTCCGTCGTGTGCATCAGTGCGCCGTACTCCCTCCACCCGTCTTGATAAAACTGCTCTGACGAGCCGGCCACCCAGCCATTTTGAGCGTCAACGAACCAGACGCTGTCGGAGCGATGTACGCTGAACAATCCTTCGATATCAGGGGAATGTTCGTACTGAATTTCCCAGGTTTGTCCACCATCCGCCGTATGCAAGACAACTTGCCCCCAGTGACTTACGTCGAAAGTCTTGCTGCCGACTACCCAGCCCTGGTCCTCATCGACAAAAAACACGTCATGGAAGATATAGTGTGGGTTGAGATAACGTTGCTCGAACAGACAGCCGCAGTGGTTGCATGATGGTTCTGGTGCGGTCCACTCACAGGAGTCCCACGCGCGTGTGGAAGTGGCAATGTAATCATGATCGCCCACTGCGATTACCCGATCGCCTATCACCTCAATAGCGTAAATCCCCTCCACCGACAACGGATTACTTTTGTCCATCTTGACATCTTCCCAGGTAACGCCGCCGTCGAACGTGCGCATCACCGGCGGTCCCCAGGCCGCGACGTAGTTCGCACCGACGATATAGCCTCGGTTCTGGTCGATGAAATGGACATCCCACAGCGGCGCATAGGTGTTGCCCGGCTCCTGAATCTCCCAAGTCTGCCCACCGTCGGTCGTATGCAGCACCGCACGTTGATCGCCGCCGCTACTGGTCGGGAACCCCACAACCCAGCCGTGCGCGGCGTCAACGAATTCGGCTTTGGTAAACGTTCTCTCGGCCATGCTGTACTGTTCAGTCCACGTTTGGCCGCTGTCGGCGGTGTGGTAAATGACTCCGGCGTGTTCGAGTCTGTTATACTTGTCTTCTCCCGCACGCTTAGCCCCTACCGCCCAACCATTTTGGGCATCCACAAACTCCACGCTGTGCAGGATGCTGGCGGCATCCGGAAGCAGCTGGCGTTGCCAGGACTGCCCGCCATCACTCGTATACCACACGGCAGCATCCCAATCCGTATATTTTTCAAGAAAGTCGTCATAGGTGGTCGGCGTGGTGGTCACTGCCCAACCGTGATTGGCATCTGCAAACGCCACGCCGGTGAACTCCGCTGTCGTGTCAACGGCCTGCTGAGTCCAGCTTTGGCCGCCATCGGTGGTATGCACAATGG
>CAZJBO010000273.1:0-4239 GCA_964544075.1 uncultured Anaerolineae bacterium | reverse complement strand
ATCGTCGAACTCTTGCACGGCGAAGTGAGGGTCGCCGATGCATCTACCTCGATAACCCAAATTCACCCCCCCGATGTGCTCTATGCCGTCGTGAGCAACACCGGCGGCGGCGGCGCGAACCTCGACCAGGTGAACCCTTTCGCAGGCGAGGCTTATCAAGCATACATCCCGATCGCGCACCTCCCCGGCCAAGCCAACGCGCTCTATCCCCTCGATGCACTGCTCCTCACCGACACCGACACCGGCCAGCTTGAGCCGGAGCAGCAGCAAGCCATCGCCGATTGGGTGCACAGCGGCGGACATCTCATCGTCACCGGCGGGCCGACATGGAAGCGCACCCAGACAGGCGTGGCCGAGCTTCTGCCGATTGTGCTTGACGGCGCGCAGACGCTCATGATCGAAGACCTCGGCGCGCTGGAGGCTTACTTAGGGCGCCGGGATGAGGCAACTTTGGCGTCCGCAACCATCGTCACGGTCGGCGTGCCGACAGACGATGCCGAGGTGCTCTTATACTTACCGACGGACGATGTCGGCGACATCCCGCTCATCGTGCGCCGCACGTATGGTATGGGCTTGGTAGACTACCTGGCGATTGATCCTCACACCGAGCCGTTCGCCTCCTGGCCCAACGCGGGCGAACTCTGGCAAACCCTGCTCGGCACAGCAGACCAACATCCGAGCTGGTGGCGGGGCTTTGGCCGCACGCCCGACTCATGGCAAAATGCGCAGAGGGCGACCGAGACCATCCCGCTGATGCTGCCAGAAACCAAGCTGATACTCGGCTTCCTTGCCATCTACATTATCTTGGTCGGCCCGCTCAACCACCTGGTGCTGCGCCGAATGGGGCGGCGCGCGCTTGCCTGGATCACCATACCGATATTGGTCTTAATCTTTAGCTTGACCGCATACCTGGCCGGGATAGACTTGCGGGGGTCGAACCTCATCGTAACCCGGCTAAACGTGGTGCAGGTATTCCCGGACAGCGCCCGCGCACAGATCGACGGCCTCATGGGGATATGGTCCCCCACCCGCGCCCGATATGACATCGTCGCGCCCGAAGGGGTTTCCCTATCGCCGATCCCCATCGGAGGGATGTTGCGCGAGCGGGGTACGGTCGATATCGTGATAGACGAGGTGTACGCGGCGCACAATGTGCCGATAGATATCGGCTCGGTGCGCAGCTTCGTCATCTCCGGATATATCGACGATGCGCCGACGCTCGACGCCCAAGCAACGCTCACGCTCGCCTCCCATGATGACGTGATCGCCGGACAACTGCACAACTCCGGCAGCATCACACTACAAGATACCGTGCTCTTGGCGCGCGGCACGGCCCGTGCGATGGGCAACCTCAGGCCCGACAGTACCAAACAATTCTCCCTCACCTTGCCGAAGAGAGACCGGCAGATCACACCGCCAACCGCGTTGGGCTTGGCCCCCACGCTCAACCGGCAGGCTACATCATTTTTCTATCAGCCTAACAACAACACGATCAACGACATCATGCAGGTCTCGAACACTTATTATTACGGCCACACCACCACAGAACACAAGCGCACAACACGCCGCCTCATGCTGCTTGCTGCCCTGGTCAACGACTTAGACTACACCGGCGGGCGCGGCAATAACCTCTACCTGGCCGCATGGACCGACACATCGCCCGTCGATATGACGATCGCAGACGCAAACCGCCACAACATCGACCACACATTGTATCTTTTCCGCATCCCGGTTGAGGTCGAAGCCGAGGGCACGACCGTAGAGATCGGCCCGGAACAGACAAGCTGGTCGCTGGTCAAGGGAAGCTCCCGCCGTGATCTATCCCCCACGCTCGACACACGGACGCTCTCGTGGACAAACCAACAGGCGAACGCGCTCCAACCGCATGAGAAGCTAGGGTTTCGCTTTACCCCCCTGCCGGACGCACGCCTCAGCCGGGTCACCGCGTTGACTTTGACGCTGAAGGAATCTAAAACTACCCCGCGAAGACCTACGGTGGACCTGTGGAACTGGGCCGAGGGCAGATGGGAGCCGATAGAAGCACGCTGGGGGAATACACAGATCACAAACCCGGCGCGCTTTATCGGGCCGGAGGGCGCGGTGCAGGTGATGGTATATAATCGCACCGGGAATACGTCGCTAACATTGACGCAGGTAGGAATTAGGTTTCGGGGTGAATTGTAAGGCGAAGATGCATCTCTCCCGACACGCAAAGGTGCTAAACATGAGCTTGATAATCGAAACCGACAGGCTGAGCAAACGCTATGGCAAGCTGACGGCAATCTATAACCTCTCATTGCAGGTAGAGGAGGGCGCGATCTACGGTTTTGTCGGCCCAAACGGGGCGGGCAAAACCACCACGATGCGCATCCTCACCACGCTCTTACGCCCCAACAAAGGCAAGGCAATGGTCGCGGGCTATTCGGTGCTAGACCAGCCACGCGAGGTGCGCCGTGCCATCGGCTATATGCCGGATTTCTTCGGCGTGTATGATGATATGCGGACCTGGGAATACCTCGACTTCTTCGCGGCGTGCTATAATATACCGATGCGCGAACGCCCCGCACTGATTGATAACCTGCTTGAGCTGGTAGACCTCTCGCACCGGCGGACGGATTTTGTCGATACCCTCTCGCGCGGCATGAAGCAACGTCTCTGCCTGGCGCGCACCCTGGCGCACGACCCCAAAGTCTTGATCCTGGACGAGCCGGCGTCGGGGCTGGACCCGCGCGCCCGCATCGAAATCCGCGAGCTGCTGGTCGAGCTGGCACGCATGGGCAAGACGATCTTCTTCTCCTCACACATCCTGGCCGACGTTGCCGAGATTTGCACCCACCTGGGCATCATTGAGGCCGGACACATGGTGGTGCAAGGCCGCATGGAGGATATACGCCGCCAGTTGATGCCGTGCCGTGAGATTATTATCACCATCACCAACGCCGAGGGGGTCGCACAGGCCAAGCGTGTGCTCTCGGCAGTGGAGAAGGTATCCGAGCTTATCGACCTGCCGCCCGAACAGGGCCACGCACGCATAATGGTCAAATATGCCGGCAGCGAAGACAAAGGGGTTACGGAGCTATTGCAAAAGCTCGCGATAGAAGGCGTGCCGGTATTGAACTTTTCCGAAGAAACAAAGGACCTAGAGGCAATGTTTATGCGTGCCACAAATGGGATTGTCTCGTAACGGAGAACATATGACCAAAGCGATAGAGCGACCTCGGCGCGGCATAAAAGAGCGCCTGTTTGGTAACCCGGTCGCGCTCAAAGAGCTACGTAGCCAGATGCGGGGTGCACGCGCCGTTATGGTGCTCACCTTATACCTGACACTGACCGGCGGCTGCGTCGTCCTGATGTACACACTACAAGTCGAGGCTGCCAAACTTACATCAATGCCTGTCGGCAGCCACATTGGACAGATGCTGTTCTTCGGAGTCGTCGCCATCGAATTGTTCCTGGTCATCTTCATCGGGCCATCCCTCACCGCGCACGCCATCAGCGGCGAGCGCGAGCGCCGTACATACGAGCTGCTGCGCACCACATTGCTCTCGGCGCGCACGTTGGTGCTGGGCAAACTGATCGCGGCGCTCGCGTATATCGTGCTGCTCTTGTTCGCCACGCTGCCCATCCAGGCAATAGCACTCCTCTTCGGCGGGGTCACACCACAAGAGATGGCCATCATTACGATAATCCTGTTGGCATCGGCCTTCCACTTCAGCACAGTCGGGCTATACTTCTCCGTGTCGGTAAAGCGCACCATGCCCGCCAGCGTCGCCGCCTATAGCTATGCACTGGTCTCAACCCTCGGCTTGCCGCTCCTGAGCTTTCTACTGAACTCGTTGACCTCGCTAAGCAGCAACCTTCATTCACCGAAGCTGCTCCAAGTAAGCCTGATTTACCTCACAGACCTCACCATCGGCAGCAGCCCCATCACCACCAGTATAGCCTCTCAACAACTCATCGCATACCACCAGACAACCGGCCTATATTGGCAATATTTGAGCAACGGCGAACGGATACCGGCAGTATCACCGTGGATAATTTTTACCTTCCTGACCATCGTAACCTCGATCGTGCTCATCCGCATCTCGGTGCGCCGCATCCGCCGGATCGCCGATGAATAGGACTGCGCCCTCACCCCAGACGTCCGACCCGGAGAAAGTGCGCGCGCAAGCTCGGCTTTGGTCCTTTGGCCTGCGGTTGAAACCGCAGGCTAGCGCGATATGTCGGCTCCGCCGACCC
>CAZJBO010000272.1:0-4260 GCA_964544075.1 uncultured Anaerolineae bacterium | reverse complement strand
CGCACGCATCTGGCGTGCCCGCGCGCGCGCCGGGCACGCCGCCGCCGCCAGCGCGAGAGCCGCCCCATACCCTGGCGCGCCTTCTCCTCCCAGTAAGCGTCATAGTCCACCGCCGCGCCGATGCTCTGCCGGGGGTAGATGAATAACCGGCGCGTCTCGTGCCATATGCGCCACAGCTGATCGTAGAAACGTGCAGGGAGAAGCCGCTTAACGAGTGTCTTGATTGTGTTCATGGTCTCTCGAAGTTAATTGGTTAAGGTAGGGTAACACCAACAGCGCGGTGAGCAGCGTGCTGAGCGCAATCAGCGCGGTGTAAGCCCATGCCGCACCGTGCGCGGCGTGGGCGCGTATTAAGAGATACCCCGGCACAGCGAGCAGCGCCAACGCAGCCAGCTTCGCCGCCATCGCCCAGTGTGCGCGCTCAAGCGCCCGGTAGAGCGCGCCCATGCTGCCCCCCACCGCTGCGATCGTGCCGCATAGCGCCAATATGCCGATCAACGGCACTGCCGGTCGTGCTTCGTCATCATAGAGCAGCGGGATGAGCCAGGGCGCAGCCAGCGTAAACAACCCATAGATGCCGACCGCGCCCACGCTCAACACCGCCGTCACCCGCCAAAAGTTCCGACGCAGCCCCGTGTAATCACCATGCCCGACGTCGCGCGGCAGCTTCACGCCCAGGTTGCGCATAGCGGCGTTGAAGAGCGCCGCCGGGAGCTGTATCGCGCTCTGCGCCAACCCCAGATAAGCAGCGGCGGCCTCTCCGTGGAGGCTGCCCAGGATTTGCAACGGCAGCAGCGTAAATAGACTCGCCACGTTCTTGTCGAGCGCGATGCTAAATCCGGCGCCGATATACGGGCGGAGCGGCACGGCGGGCACGCGGCACAGCAGAGCGCGTAAGCCGGGCAGCGCCGGGTGGATGTGGGTATAACGCTGCCTATAGTAGAGTAGAGCGGTCGTGCTCAGCAGCGCGCTGGTCAATATGCGCGCCACCACCACGCCCTCCGCGCCATGCCCGCTCAGCACCGCCGCTGCGGTCAGCAGCAAGCCGCCCAGCGCTAACGTCGCATTCAGCACGGTGAGGCGGACCATATCGCGCTTGCCTTGCAACACCAAAGCCAATAGTTGATGTATGGGGTCAAACACCAGCAGGAAGGTCAGCCAGCGCGCCAGCCGGCCCACCGCCGGGGCGCCGTACAGCCGCACCGCAACCGTCGGCCCCAGCGCAAAGGCCAAAAGCAAACCGCCCACCGCCACACTCGCCGCGACCTTTACGTAAAAGGCCATTAGGTCACGCACCTCGGCACGGTCGGCAGCGGCGAGCGCTTTCGAAAGGCTCACCCCGATCGAGAGGTTTAGCCCCGTGAGGTTGAGCGTAAGCAGCATCCCGTAGAGCGCCACCGCCAGTTTATATAGGCCGTAGCCCTCGGCCATGAGGCCGCGAAATACAATCATCGAGGTCAAGATCGCGGCGGCCATATTGACCACCGTACCCACTTGCAGGATGGCAGTATCACGCACGAACTTGATGCGCGCCAGCCGTATCAGGGATTGCTTAACCTTGCTCACGCGCCTGATATACCTCAAGAACCTGTGCGGCTTTCTGCGCCCAGC
This sequence comes from uncultured Anaerolineae bacterium, assembly GCA_964544075.1. Taxonomy (GTDB): domain Bacteria; phylum Chloroflexota; class Anaerolineae; order Aggregatilineales; family JAFGMM01; genus JAFGMM01. The sequence goes on along the minus strand of CAZJBO010000272.1, from coordinate 2,649 downwards.
CGTTGGCCTTCGCGTGCCGGTATGCGCCCTCGGCCAAGCGCGCACGCAATGCATCGTCGTCAAGCAGGCGCAGAATGGCATCGGCGGTGGCGTCGGGGTCCCCTTGGGGCACGAGCAAACCGGTCTGCCCATGCAAAATCGCCTCCTGCGCGCCCGACCCGCGCGCGCCCACCGAGGTCAGCCCGGCGGCGCCGGCCTCCAGATAGATCAAGCCGAAGCCTTCAAACTTATCGTGTGCGGTGACCGGTGTCTGCGCCATCAAATCGGCGTGATGGTACCACGCGCGTAAGACTGCATCATCTACACGGCCCAGCGTGCGCACCCCCGGCATGGCGTTGAGTTCGGCGCTTAGGCCGGGCGCGTTGGTATCGTCGCCGATGATGATGTATGCGGCGTTGGGATAGCGGCGGCGCACGGTCTGCATAGCCTGGGCGACTATATGGAAGCCTTTGCGCTGTTTGAGCTGCCCCACGCCCAGAATGACCGGGCCGTGCTTCGGCTCCGGTGGTGACGGTACGCTCGGCGTCATGAAGCGCTGCCAATGCACGCCGTTGTGGATGACAACGGTTCTCGCGTCGGGCAAGGCCGCCTTTACCTGTGCCTCGGTATAGCGGCTCACACAGATCACCGCACGCGCCCGACGCACCGCCCATGCGAAGAGCCTCCCCACAATGCGCCGCCGGGCCGCGCGCGGCAGATAGGTGCCGTGCGCGGTGATGATGAGAGGCTTGCCCAAGAACGCGGCCAACGGTATGAACAGCTCACCCGTACAGTGTACTAGGTCGCAGCTCCGCACCAAGCGTCGCACCCTCGGCGCCCGCATCAGGGCACGCGGCGTAACCCAGCGCTGCCCCGATATCAGGGGGTTGAGGATACGGTGATAGGCAATATGCGGCACATCAATGGAAGCCGGGGCATCGATGGGAGCGATGACCACGGCCTCGACGCGCAGCGCACCCAGCGCCGCGATGAGGTCGAGCGCATAGCGCCCCCAACCGCTGGTCCCCCGCAAAGCGGGGGTGATGAACCCTACACGCATAACGCCTCTCGCATAAAACGCACGATACCTTCTGCCCGCACCGCCCAAGTATACCGTGCTTCGACCAGTGCCCGCGCGCATTCTGCCAGACGCGCACGGAGCGCCGGGGCGTCGGCCAGACGGCGGAGCGCGTGCGCCAGCGCTGCAGGGTCACCGGGCGGCACAAGCAATGCGGTATCGTCGTGGGTGAGCACCTCGCACGTGGAGGGCAAGTCGGTAGCGATGATGGGGCGGCGGCTCGCCATGTATTCGAAGAGCTTCATCGGTGAGGCATAGTAGGCGAAGTGCTGGGTCCACGGCAAAGGGAGCACACAGACATCAAAGGCCGCCAGCGCGCGCGGCACATCTTCGGGCGGCACCGCTCCGGGATAGTGTAAGCGCGCCTCCGGCAGGCCCAAGCTGCGCAGCGCATCGACCGCCACCGCCGGACCGCCTACCAAGCAGACGTGGATGTCGTCTGTCTGGGCGGCGGCGGCGACGAGTGTGTCAAGGCCTTTCGGTTGGTCCATTGTGTGGAAGCGTCCCAGGTAGCCGGCGATGAAGGCGTCCTCCGGCAGGCCCAGCGTGCGGCGTGCGGCGCGCCGGGTGGGGAGCGTGTCGAAGCGCGCGATCTGCACTGCATCAGGGGCGGTATGGATGCGTGTGTCCGGGACCAGTGCGCGGTAGCGGCTGCCCAGCGCCTGGGTGACCGTCACCACGCCCGCCGCCGCCGCAAGCGCGCGGCGCTGTAGGCGTTGGCTGCGGGCGGCGGCGGGGAAGGCGTGTGCCTCATAGAAGGTGCGGCTGCCGAGGCCGCTCAGGTGCAGCGCGAGCAGGGTAATCGGATCGCGGGTATAGAGCGCATCATAGCGTGTGCGCCAGAGCCGCCACCGCAGCGCCAGCAGATAGGTCATGGACTGGAGGTAAAATGCTGCGCGTCCTGTCCCCCAGCGGTTGCCCAGCCGCGCGGCTGCCGGGAGCAGGTCGATGCAAGGCAAACCGTGGAGCGCGAAGCTGCGCGCCACGCCGTAATGTGTGAAAGGGTCACGTCCGCGCAGTGTGGGCGTGTTGACGCGGCGCGCGTGCCAGAGCGCAAGCTCGGCACCGGCACGACCAAAAGCCGCGCACATTTGCATGATCTGTCCGCCGTGCGCTTTCTCGGTCGGGAGGCGAATGTTGGCAAGATAAAGTAATCGCATGTTCTATGCAGGTTGCCTCACTACTATTTATGTTGATCGTCGGCGGGCAGCGTGAAGCTAAAGGTACTCCCCTGTCCAACCTCGCTCTCTATCCCGACCTGACCGCCGAGCTTTTCGACGATCCGTTTGACAATGGACAGCCCCAAACCATGCCCTCTGGCCCTGGTTTGGTTGAGCCGGGTGAAGGGGATAAACAAACGTTCATGGTCCTTCGGGGCGATGCCGATACCTTCATCGCGCACCCAGAAGCGCACCGCCTTACCTCCCGACACGATGTCCGCGCCCAGCTCGATGCGCGGGCGGTCGCCGCCATAGTGCAAAGCATTGACGATGTAGTTTACCCACACCTCCTCGACCCAGGGTGCATAACCTCTGGCAGAGGGCCAAGTTTCGGTGACGATGATCTCGGCTTGCGCTTCTTCGATCATATCG
>CAZJBO010000271.1:0-4274 GCA_964544075.1 uncultured Anaerolineae bacterium | reverse complement strand
GCCAACGTCGGCAGGTTCTCTGCGATGGTGGGCGCGGGCGGCAGTGCCGAGGGCTGTACCACTTCGCCGGCTTCCACGGCAATACGGCGCGCGGTGTTGAAGGCCGTGTAGGACGCTATGCCCACGAACACCAGGAAAGCCGCCACGATGAAGGTCAATAACCAGTCCCGAAAACGCATATCTTTACCCTATATAAACAGGGGCAAATTATAGCGCTATTTGCCCCCAAAGTATCTGTTCCCCTGTTGTGTTGCGGGGTTTCAAGCCTCGACATTCCTTACCCTCCTCTGCAGCCCACAAGGGACCACAGGCCCCCTGACCCCGTTTAAGCGCGGTGCTACCGCGCGCCTGCAGAGAGCAAGGTGGAATAAACTCCCCCCCAAAAGAAGCGCGAGAGATTGTATCACGGAGGAGAGAAAAGCACGAAAGTGTCTTCCCCTTACTCCACTGCCCAAACACATAGATAAAGCGAGTGACCCAATGACCCTAACCATCATTCACAACGGCCAGCTCATCACGCCGAGCGCAGCCGGCATCGGCTACCTGTTGGTCGAAGACGGACGCATTGCCGCGCTTGGTTCCGGCGCCTGCCCCGACATCCCCGACGCCGCCCGCATTGACGCACAAGGTGGATATATTGGGCCGGGCTTTATCGACGTCCACGTGCACGGCGCGGATGGGCACGACACGATGGACGCCACGCCCAAAGCCTTGTACGGCATCGCGCGGTATAAGGCGCGGCACGGCGTGACCGGGTTCCTGCCCACCACCCTATCCGATACACCCGACGCTATCGGCGCGGCGCTGGCAAACATCGGTGCGTGCGAAGGTGCAGTCGAGGGCGGCGCGTCGATCTTGGGCGCACACGTCGAGGGGCCGTACTTCAACCTCGCCAAGAAGGGCGCGCAGCCGCCCGAACACATCCGGGCCGCCGCGCCGGAAGAGTATACGGCGTGGTTCGATCTTTGCCACATCGCGATCATCAGCCTTGCGATCGAGTTCCCCGCACACCTCACCCTGACCGCTTATGCGCGCACACATGGCGCGGCAGTCTCGGTGGGACACTCGGACGCCAGCTATGAACAGGTGCGTGCAGCGCTGCCCTGGGGCCTGAACCATGTCACCCATACCTACAACGGGATGAGCGGCCTGCATCACCGGACACCGGGCGTGGCGCTGGCGGCGTTGACCATGCCGGAGCTTTATGCCGAGTTTATCTGTGATCTGCATCACATCCACCCCGGCATGATAGACTTGCTCGTGCGCAGCAAGACGCCGGAGCGCGCTTTGTTGATAACCGACGCGATCCGTGCGGCGGGGCTGCCCGACGGTGAGTATGCGCTGGGCCGGCAGCATGTGGTGATGAAGGACGGCTTGCCGCGCACGCCGGAGGGCACAATCGCCGGCAGCAGCCTAACTATGGACACGGCCTTCCGCAACGTGTTGGGCGCGGCGGCGCTCACGCCCTCCGCTGCGTGGCGCATGGCAAGCCTCACCCCGGCGTGCTCGACAGGGCTGGAGGCGCGCAAGGGTAGCCTGGCGGTAGGCAAGGATGCCGATATTGTGCTGCTCGATGCGAGATGGCAGGTGATGTTAACTATGGTGCAGGGCCGGGTAGTCTATCCGTGACGCGCCGGGGGAGGATCGGCACGGGCCACACCCTGCCCCAGATATCCTACTTTGTTATTAGGGCAAGGTTGGGTAATATAGGCTGACTGCTTATTTCTATACATCGCCAAAATGAGCGGTTAATATATAGCAATCGTCTGGATCGCGGCGCTATAAAGGGAAGTGTTAAATATATGCTTTGCCGCGCTTAGAAAGGGAACAGGGGCCTAAGGCTCAAAGCATACGCAACGATACCAGACCGTCGCCGGTTTGTGTGGCAGCTGTATTAGCGCGGCGCCCGCGCCCGGCAGTTGAATAAATGGCAAAAGTGAGCTGGTCAAAATGAGGATGGACATTTACGGGGCTTCGCCCCGCGCCAGAATGGGGTTCAGGGGCCTGTGGCCCCTGACAGGGTTTGGGGCAGCGCCCCAAATAAGCTGTCTACCATCAGATTGACCAAGACAAATAAATGGCAAAAGGAACTTGGAATGTCTATTGACAAGCATCGCCTATCACCCGACAAACTCCGCCACTGCTGCGACGAGAAGCGTTTTAGTTTTGAGACTACTGCCGAACTGCCCATCACACGCGAGATTATCGGACAGCCGCGCGGAGTGCGTGCGATCGAATTCGGCATCAATATGGAAAGCGCCGGGTACAATATTTACGTAGTGGGTCCCTCCGGCACAGGCCGGCTGACCACGGTCGAGCGCTTTATCCGTGACCGCGCGGCAAAGAACCCAACCCCTGACGATTGGGTGTATGTACACAACTTCGCCGTGCCGCACCAGCCCAACGCGCTCAGGCTCCCGCCCGGCCTGGGCGACCAGCTCTGCGCCGATATGAAAGCCTTTGTCGCCTATCTGCACGAACAGATACCACAGGGCTTCGAAAGCGAGACCTACCAAGAGGCAGTTAAGTTCGTCCACAAAGGCTTCGAAGCACAACGCGATGCCCTCCACCGCCGCCTACGCGAGACAGCCGCCGAAAAAGGCCTGGCGGTTGTACAGTCTGGCAGCGGGCTGGCCTTGCTGCCGGTGATGGACGGCAAGCTGATGGAGCCGGAAACCTTCGAAGCATTGCCGGTTGATGCGCGCGAAGCTATCGAGAAGAACCGGCGCGAAGTCGAAGAGACGATGGAAAACGCGCTGGAGCAGATGCGCAAGAGCGAGATCGAAACCCAGGCCAAGCTCGACGACCTGGCGCGGCAGAGCGTCACGGTCACGGTTGACGCCCGCATGGATGACCTCAAGGCAAAGTGGCAGACGCTTACCGGCTCCGGCGAGATTGTGACCTACCTGGAAGATGTGCGCACCGACGTGATCGAGAACGCCGACGACTTCCGCCCCGACGACCCGGATACATCCCCCCCGCGCGATGTCGCCGACCCCTTCTGGCGCTACCGCGTTAACCTGATCGTAGGCCACAAAGATACGGTGGGGGCGCCGGTTGTGGTCGTCAATCAACCCACCTTCCGACAGTTGATGGGGCGGGTGGAATACCAATCGCAATATGGCGCGCTCCAGACCGACTTCACCATGATAAAGTCGGGCGCGCTCCACCGCGCCAACGGCGGCTATCTGATCGTGCGGGCGATCGATGTGTTCAAACAACCCCATACCTGGGAAGCGCTCAAGCGGGCGCTCACCACCGAGCAAATCTGCATCGAGAACCCCGACGTGCACGACGCGACCGCGTACGCCGTACAGACACCCGAACCCGAACCCATCCCGCTGGACGTCAAGGTAGTGCTCTTGGGCACCCCCTGGTTGTATTACATGCTTTACGATCAGGAAGACGACTTCCCCGAACTCTTCAAGGTAAAGTCCGACTTTGCCACCGAGATGGACCGCACACCGGAGAATGAAGACCTCTATGCTCTGTTCATCGCAGCACGCTGCCATGATAGCAAGCTCCCACACTTCGACCGGAGCGCGGTTGCACGGGTGATCGAGTACGGCTCACGCATGGCCGAAAGCCAACGCAAGCTCAGCACCCGCTTTGGCGATATAACCAACCTGGTGCACGAGGCATGCTATTGGGCCAAATGCAACGGCCATACCGTCGTCACCGGCACAGATGTAACGCAGAGCATCCAAGAGTGGCAATATCGGCGCAGCCTGGAGAAGGAAGAAGCCCAAAAGCGTATAACCAAAGAGGGCACGGTCTTTGTCGATACGAGCGGCGCGATCGTGGGACAGGTCAACAGCCTCTCGGTCACCGGCACGCCAGACTATTATTACGGCCAACCCGGAAAGCTGACCGCCCAGGTCTACTTGGGACGCGACGGCGTAGTGCAGATCGACCGCGAGGTTAACCTAACCGGCCCGATCCATAACAAGGGGCTGCTTACCATCAAGGCATACCTCGGCGCGAAGTATGCACAAGACCGCCCGCTTTCGCTCAATGCGAGCCTTTCGTTTGAGCAAAACTACGGCCATCTCGACGGCGACAGCGCCTCATCAACCGAACTCTATGCACTGCTATCGGCCATCGCACACATCCCCATCAATCAAGGCATCGCCGTTACCGGGTCGGTGAACCAGCTCGGCCAAGTGCAGCCCATCGGCGGCGTCAACGAGAAGATCGAAGGCTTCTTTGACATCTGCCGGGCACGCGGCCTGACCGGTCAGCAGGGGGTAATGATCCCCACCACCAACCTAAGC
>CAZJBO010000270.1:0-4323 GCA_964544075.1 uncultured Anaerolineae bacterium | reverse complement strand
ACAGCTTCCTAGAGACGGCCACCTTTGACCTGCTTGCGACCAGTGACGCCCTGGTGACCACCGAGGATACCGACACGGTTCTCTGGCGCGCACTCAATCGACAACAGCATCTAAACGGCCCGATCTTCGAGTTCACCTTGCTCGACACACACGGCGAGATTGTGGCACAACGCAACAGAACCGGGAAACAAGTCAATATCGATACAAGCCAACCCTGGCAGACAAAGGTCGAGGCAGGCGAAGTCTACATCGGCCAGGCCAACTTCGCCGCGTTCAGCCTGCCGTTTATCGAGATGGCAGCACCGGTCAAGAACAAAGCCGGGCGCTTTGTCGGCACCCTGGTCGCCGAAGTGGACCTGACCGTGCTGTGGGATATGGTTCGGGAGATCGAGGTGGGGAGGACCGGCTATGGGTACATCACCGATGCAGACGGACGGGTGTTGGTACACAAGGAACTGCGCCTCTTGGGGAACCGTGATACGCTCCAACAACGTATCGACTTCAGCCCTCAAGAGATAACCGCATCAAGCCGCATATACAAGAGCCTCAATGGTAACTTCGTGCTTGCCATCGGGGTACCCCTGGAGAACGAAGTGGGCTGGTTCACCATCGTCGAGCACCCGATCAAAGATATAATCCCACGCTTTGCCTTCCTTATGGCGCTGGTGCTGATAGTCATTGTAGTAGTAATCATACTATTCTATAACTTCATGCGCTTCACCCGGAACCGTGTGATGGCCCCGCTGCGTATGTTCAGCGAAGCAGTAGAAATCATGAGCCGTGGCGACCTCAAACACCGCGTCCACATCCAAACCGATGACGAGTTCGGCACTATGGCGGAGGCCTTCAACCGCATGGCCGATGACTTCCAAAACCTGGTGCTAAACCTCGAACAGCGTGTAACCGAACGCACCCGGAACCTAGAAGTAGTCTCGGAGTTGGGGCTTTTGGTCACGAGCCAGCGCGGTTTGGACATCCTGCTGCCCTACGCGGTTGATATCATCAAACGCCGCACCGGGTTCTATCACGTACAGATATTCTTGATCGACGAACATGGCGAATATGCCTACCTCCGGGCCAGCACAGGCGAAGCCGGACAAGCACTCTTGGCGAGCGGACACCGTCTGGAAGTAGGCTCTGAAAGTGTGATCGGCAGGGTGACCAAAAGCGGCCAACCATTGATCGCGCTGGATACCGAAGATGCAATGGTAACCCACCGGCCTAACCCCATGCTGCCCAATACCCGCTCCGAGATGGCGCTCCCCTTGCGGATCGCGTCAGACACCATCGGTGCGCTTGACGTGCAGAGCCTCGCACCAAAGGCCTTTGATGAAAACGACGTCGAATTGTTCCAGACCCTGGCCGACCAGCTGGCAAACGCCATCGACAACGCCAAACGCTTGCAAGCGTTCGAGGAACGACTACGCGAAACCGAGCAGCTTAACCGCGCGCTGGTGGGCAAGGCTTACAGCGAAATGGTGCGCCTACGGCGCGTCAACACCATTGGCTATACCACCGAACACGGGAGCGACGTAGTCGAAGATGCGGAATGGACGGCACCGCTGATGCGCGCGCTCGACGAAGACGTTGTGGTCCAGGACAGCGATGACAAAGAAAAACGCTATCTCTCGCTGCCTATCACCACACACGGAGGCGCACGGGTTGGGGCGTTCGAGTTCGAGATTGAAAGCAAAGACTGGCGTGAAGACTTGCCCGACCTGGCAAAAGCATTGCTCGAACGGGTAAGCGCCTCGCTGGAGACGGCCCGCGTCTTCGAGCAAGCCCAACGCCTGGCCATACGTGAGCAGCAAGTGAACCGCATCAACACCCGGCTACAAGAAGAAAGCGACATCGAAGACCTGCTGGTGGTTGCAGCCGATGAAATCCGGCGCGCCCTCAACGCACGCCGCACCGCCATACGAGTCGATTTGCAAAAAGCGCAATGATTTAGTCGCCCACAAAGAGACGCTTTGTGGGCCGGAGGCAGATATGCCCGCAGTACCCGACAACAGCCCGCCACACGGCGAACTAGAACAAGGAAAGGCCACCACGCCGGCACAACGCATCATGTACATGCGGCGGGTATACTATGTCTTCCTAACGCTCACGTCTCCCACATTTATTGGATATTTATACGTCTATAAACAACACCCGGTCTATCAAATCCGGAATTTGCTAATCGTAACATTTTCCGCCATCGTGCTTGCCACCATCGTACACCTAACGTTGCGCGAGGATCGCATTGATGCCGTCGGGCACTTGTGGCTATCTGCACTGACGCTGACATATTGCACAACAGACCTCTTCCTAGACACCGCCTCGCCCTATGGCTTGCTGGGCAGCACAGCACTCATCATTCTGCTTGGGCGCTTGATGCTACCGAAACGCCGGAAGGTTTGGATGGGATATATCGCCGTCATCATATTGTTCTTTATCTTTATCAACACGAACACGTCAGATAGCTTACCGGAACGCTTCGACATCGCACAATCGCCCGTATTGAGCGTCTTGGTGCCGGGGGCAACCCTGGGCGCATTGGTGCTCTTGGCATGGCAAATCCTGTTCGCGTTCCGCCTCGGCACCATCCGCCTCCGCCTGCTCCTCGCATTCATCACTGCCGTCTTGGTGCCGCTAATTGTCGTCGTAGTTTTTTCGAGCATGAAAAGCATATCTAACGGACAAAAACAAGTGCTGCGCCAGCTCGAATCTGTCGCAAAGCTCAAAGAGGAAGAGATCATCACTTGGATCAAAACCCTCAAGATCGACCTGGACGGCGTAGGGACGGGCGGCGACCTGCCCTTACACATCAGTACACTCCTCTCCGGTTCGGGCATCCCGGCCAGCCTCCAGTTCGCACACACTCAGCTTCAATCTCACTTCTTACAACAAGTCGAAAGCACCGCGCGCTTTGAAGAACTGTTCCTGCTAAACCTTGATGGCGAAGTGCTGCTCTCGACCGACCCGGATCGAGAGGGCAAGGTCTTTGATACCATGCTGTACTTCCTGCATGGCCTTGACGAAAGCTATGTTCAAACGCCGTTCTTTGCCCCTTCAGAGAGACGTGTGTCGATCTTTTTCTCGCGGCCTGTCGTAGGGAACGACGGCCAAACAGTTGGCGTGATGGCCGGGCGCAGCAGCCTTGATGCACTCAACACGATCATGCAAGAGCGCGCCGGTCTGGGCGAAACCGGCGAGACCTACCTGGTGGGGACCAACTTTGCCCTGCTGACCGAATCGCTTTTCAAGGACGAAGGGTATCTAGACTGGGGTACACACCCGACCGGCAGCTATATCCGCACCGACGCCACGCTTAAAGCACTGCTCAAAATCAACGGCGAGGGCGAATACACAGGCTATCGCAACAAACAAGTGTTGGGGGTCTACCGGTGGATACCAGAACTCAACATCATGCTGCTCGCGGAACAAGATAAGAACGAAGCGCTGGGCGTAACCCGCCAAACAATCCTTATCAAGATCGCAGCAACCGGGGGCGCGGCAATCTTTGCGATATTCTTCTCGCTATATGTAACGCGCAGCATCGCCAACCCGCTCAGCAAACTGGCAGAGACGGCGGCGGACATCGCCGAAGGCAACCTGGGGCTTTCTGCCGACATGAGCCGCGAAGACGAGATCGGCGACCTCGCCCACGCCTTCAACATCATGACGGCCAAGCTCCGCGACCTGATTAACAACCTAGAACTCCGCGTTGCCCAGCGCATTAGAGACCTGGAACTCACTGCCGAAGTCGGGAACATGGTAACCGGGATGCGTGATCTAAACGCACTGCTCTCCTACACCGTCGATTTGATCCAGAAGCGCACGTCCTACTACCATGTACAAGTCTTCTTGATCGATGAAGATACCGGAAATGCGGTGCTGCGCGCCAGCACAGGCGAGATCGGGCAGAGGCTGATCGAAGCCAAACACCAACTGGCGGTCGGCTCGGCCAGCGTCATCGGCCAGGTGACCGAGCGCGGCCAACCCCACATCGTCTACGATACGCGCGACGCCGCCGTCATCCACCAGCCCAACCCTCTCCTGTCCAACACGCGCGCAGAAATGGCCTTGCCGCTCGTGGTAAACAACCGCGTCATCGGCGCGCTCGACGTGCAAAGCCTAGAGCCGAACGTCTTCAGCGACGCAGATGTGCGGGTGTTCAGGCTCCTGGCAGACCTGCTCGCAACCGCGATCAACACGGCGATCGTGCTCCAAGAATCGGAAGCACAGCTAAAGGAGATCGGCGACCTCAACCGACGGCTGGTCGGCGAAGCGTGGCGCGATTACCTGTCGCAACACGGGGTAGCAACCTTTGGCGCCGAAGTC
>CAZJBO010000269.1:0-4355 GCA_964544075.1 uncultured Anaerolineae bacterium | reverse complement strand
GACCTCGACCCGTATGAATATCGCTGGCACATGCCATACCCCGGCCACGGGGCCAATGAAATCGGGTGGGACCTGATCCATCACAACAACTGGGGCCTCAACGACGGCGTGCCCAGCCAAGACCCGCTCAAGTTCTACTTCAACAGCGGGACCAACAAGATTCGCTGGCGCCCTGCCGAGGACGGCGCACGGCTCGACAGCATCGTCGTCGTGATGAACCACTCCGGCTATGACCCCAGCAACGAGCCGGTCGTCTGCGGCGGCGACATACCCACACCCACCCCACAACCGGAGCTGGTCTGTGGCGGCAGCGCCGTAACCGGCAACCTGAACAACCTGGTCTGGAAAGACGAATGGAAGTTCAACGGCACCACAGATACTCTGGTCACCGTGACTATGCGGCGCACCTCCGGCAACCTCGACCCCTACCTGCAACTGGTCGCACCCGACGGCACAATCCTGATCGAAGACGACGACCACGGCAGGATACCCGGCAACTCTAGCACCAACAATGATGCCGAACTCGCCTACATCCTAAAAGAAACCGGCATCTACACCGTGATAGCAACACGCTATCACCAACAGACCGGCAATAGCGTGGGCGGATACGACCTCACTATGGAATGTACCCCCCTGAGCGCCGCGCCGATCTCGTGTGGCGATAGCATAGAAGATAGCATCACCAGCGGGACATGGTTCGACCTTTGGGAATTCGGCGGACTCCAGGGCACCGAGCTAAGCATCTGGATGAACCGGACCAGCGGCAGCAGCCTCGACCCCTACCTGATTATCATGGACTCTAAAGGGAACACCCTGGACGAGGACGACAACAGCGGCAGTGGGCGCAACGCGCGCATCAACTACACCCTGCCCGAATCTGGCCTATACACCATCATGGCTACACGCAAGGGCTTGGGGGCCGGCAACACAACCGGCGGCTACAAGATCGAAATCTCCTGTGGCTCTCACCTTGAGATCGCATGTGGAGAAACCACCCAGGGCCGCATCACCGACCTCGACACCTACGACTACTGGGAGTTCGACGCCACCGAAGGCGACCTTATCAGCATCCTCATGGATAAGGACGACGCCAACGGCGGCAACCTCGACCCATATCTGGAACTATTCAAATCCGACAACCTCAACCGGCGTATCAGCATCTGCGGCAGCGGCAGCAGCGGCTGCTATGACGACGACCGAGGTATCGGCGACGGGGCCGCACTAACCTTCCACATCCGCGACACCGGCAAATACACCGTCAAAGCCCGGCGCTATAACAACGGACAGCAAGGCGACTACAACCTGACCATGGTATGCCACGACGCGATCCCAATCGCCTGCGGCGAAACCGTCACCGGCAGCATCAACGACACCGACTACCTAGACCGCTATGTCTTCGACTTCAACGGCACCGATAACGGCGGGCGCGTGCGCATCTACCAAGAGGTCACCAGCGGCGACCTCGATAGCAAGATATTCCTCTGGCGGCCCAACATCAGCATCCGCGACCGGCAACCGCGCAGAAGCGGCAGCCCAAGCAGTGCTGAGATCTACCGGAACAACGCAGGCTTATCGCTCGACGCCACCGGTACATGGGAGATATGGGCGACACGCTACACCAACAAGATCAACAACAGCGACAGCGTCTACCCCAGCGACGACCCCAGCACATCGGGCGAATACAAGCTAACCCTGCAATGCGACTGGGATTGGAAGCCCTCGGAATGCCCCGACATCAGCATCGGCGCCATCGAACAGCCCGAAGATGACGTGGTGCGCGCCCGCATCACCAACAACCACCCCTACTTCACCGTCTGGGTCAGCCGCGTATACTTCAACTGGCCCGCAGCGGTCGGAGGCTACAACGACTACATCTACCTCCAGAGCCGTGGCGACCTCTGGGGCGATAGCAACGACGGGAGCGCCAGCCAAGACCCCACCCCACCCACCGACACCATGACCGACGGTTTGGTCAGCACCCACCGATACATCAGGCGCGGCAGCAGCGAGGCAAGATACATTGCTAACGACTTCGACGACAACGCCGACGTCCGAGGCTGGGCAACCGACCAGTTCCAATACCTGGTGGAGTTCAGCAACGGCTGCACGGTCGATACCAACCCCAGCGTCTGCGGCGACGGGATTTGTACCGGGGCCGAGAACGTAGTCACATGCTCGCAAGACTGTGGCGATGTCTGTGGCGACAACCTCTGTACCGGCTCCGAAACCCCCAGCACGTGCGCAGACGACTGCGACGACAACTGCGGCGGCGACAACCTCTGCACCGGCAGCGAAGACTATGGCAGCTGCCCCAGCGAGTGCAGCTTTGAGCTGCGCATCAACGCCGGCGGCAACGACTATACCGATACCGGCGGCCACTACTGGCAGGCGAGCACCGGCTTCTCCGGCGGCACATCGAACAATACAAGCAACGCGGGCGTTACCGACTTCGCCAACACTCACGACGACGCGATCTACCGCAAAGAGCGGCGCGGCGCACAAAACTGGAGCGCGACAGTGCCCAACGGCAACTACACCGTCAAACTCCACTTCGCCGAAGGCGACACCAACATGTTCCACGTCGGCGCGCGCGTCTTCCATGTAGACATCGAGAACGCACGCGCACTCAACACCTTCGACATCTACGCAGTCGCCGGGTCGAATACGGCCTACGTCAAGTCCTTCGTCGTCACAGTCTACGACGGCGAGCTAAACATCAACCTGGTCGATGGCCCCGGCGATCACCCCAAGATCAACGGCATCGAGGTCATAAGCACCGGAGTCGCACACACCTGTGGCAACAGCGTCTGCGACATCGGCGAGACCCTCGACAACTGTGCCGCCGACTGCACGACTACCACACTGCGCATGAATGTCGGCGGGGAGGGCTACACCGATACGCACGGCAACTACTGGCAACCCAGCAGCGGCCTGAGCAACAGCGCCGGCACTCCCACCGTCAGCGACGCAGGCATCGGCCACGACATCACCTTGACAGAAGACGATGCCCTGTACCAGAAGTACATCTGGCTAAACGGGGGCAGCGTCCTGCGCTGGAACTGGCCGGTCACCAACGGACAATACGCCGTCCGGTTGCACTTCGCCGAAAACTCCTGGACCGATAACCGCCGCGCCTTCAACATATCCATCGAAGGCACACAGGTGCTAAGCGACTTCCGGCCCTACGATGCAGGCGGCGGACAGTATGCAGCAGGTGTACGCGGCTTCTCCAACATCACCGTGAACGACAGGGAGATGAACATCGACCTGACACGGGTCAACGACAACCCATGCCTGGCTGCCATCGAACTCTTGCCATGCGTGGGCAGCGAATGTCCGGTGTGTGGCGACGGCACATGCTCCGCCTCCGAAGACATCACATCCTGTGAGCAAGACTGCACAGTCTGCGGCGACGGGGTGTGCAACGCACCATACGAATCACTCGCAAGCTGCGCGATCGACTGCGCCGACCCCGACACCTACGAATACCGCGTCAACGCCGGCAAGAACTCTCCCTCCGGCCCAGACGCGGGCGGCCATATGTGGGAGGCACACTCCGGCTTCAACTCCGGCAACACACTCCACCACACCGATACCCCGGTCAGCGGCACCGCCGACGACTTCATCTACCAAGACCTCATCTTCAGGTGGCCGCAAGCCGACATCACTTGGCACCACGACCTGCCCAACGGCACCTACACCGTCATCCTACACTTCAACGAGGTGGACGCAGGACACCCCGGCAAGTTCAACATCGTGGTCCAGGGCACCGTCAAGCGGAGCGAGTATGAACCGATCAACGAAGGCGGGCTAAACGCAGCCTCCATCGTCACCATCCCGAACGTCGAGGTTACAAACGGTGACCTAGACATCTCCCTTACCCCGGTCACCTGGGCACCCGCCATCAGCGGCATCGAGGTCATCGGTGGGCCAACCAACACGCGCGTAACCGACAGCCTAGCTGCACTCTATACCTTCAGCGAAGGCAGCGGCGCAGCCGTGGCGGATAGCTCTGGCAACAGCCAAAACATGACCATCCAAACCCCGGCCAACGTGACCTGGGGGACGGGCTACCTATCGGTGGATACGGCTACTCGGATCAGAACCGACAGCGCTGCCGATGCACTCTACAACAGCATAACCGCTGCCAACGCCCTCACGATCGAGGCATGGATCAAACCGGATAACGCATCGCAGAGCGGGCCGGCTTGCATCGCATCACTCGCAAGGGACGGCACGAGGCGCAACTTCACGCTTGAGCAGAACGGCTCGGCATACCAAGTGCGCCTACGCGCAACCGGCACCAACAATAACGGTGAACCGGCAGTAACAACCGGGGCGGGGAACGCCACAAC
>CAZJBO010000268.1:0-4357 GCA_964544075.1 uncultured Anaerolineae bacterium | reverse complement strand
AGCACGTCTACGTCTCCTATGATAGGGCATACACCACATGTCAGTGTGGGGCAATGGCCGAATTCAACGTCATTAAGATTTTCGACGTCGCCACCCCACGCGAGTATGTGGCGCTCAACGAGATGCGGGTGAGCCTGGGGAATGTGACA
Source organism: uncultured Anaerolineae bacterium (assembly GCA_964544075.1). GTDB lineage: Bacteria > Chloroflexota > Anaerolineae > Aggregatilineales > JAFGMM01 > JAFGMM01. Next base: position 4,208 of record CAZJBO010000268.1, on the reverse strand, counting down.
TGGATCGAAGACGGCGCACGGCTCGCCTTTGTCATGCCCAACAGCGAACAGACCATAATGCGCATAATGGCCTTAGACCGCACCGGCAAAACCGAAGAGCTGGGGAGCTTTGAATATACCTGGTGGCACCATATCAAGGGCGTATCCGATGGCGTATTGATCGAGGTCTCGAACGAGGACAGCGTGCGTCTCTATCACTTCAGCAGCGTCGCGCCCGACAGCGCGCCGCGCCTGCTGTGGGAGACAACATACGCCGAGGGCGAAGATACCCCGACACTTGTGTGGACAAGCCCGCCCCACCCCGGTACGGAACTGCCGGCCTTCGCCGAGGCCACACCGATCCTATTGGAGGTGGGCGGGCAAGCAGAAATCAACAGCATCACCGGCGCCCCGGTGGATATGCACAGCAGCGCGGGCACATCCACCAGCATCGTAAAGCGCCTAGACATCGGGGCATTGGTCGATGTGATCGGCGGACCGGTGGAAAACGCGGTGGATTACCTAACGTGGTGGGAGGTGCGCGCTGCCGACGGCACAACCGGCTGGGTCGCCGAATCCGCTTGGGAGGAAGACCACGGCGGGCGGCTCCTGGTGCCGGTGGAATAGGCGCACCGTCGGCCAGAGCTGTGCGTCACCAGCGCTCATAGCGCACCAGCTCCTCCAGAGGTTTGCGCACCCGCTCTTTGGCTTGGTCTGCCGCATAGCCCAGCGGCGTGAGCACCACCGGCTCCACATTCTCCGGCAGGTGCAGCACCGTGCGCATGGCGTCCGGGTCGAACGCCGCGACCCAACACGTGCCGAGGCCCTGCTCGGTGGCGGCAAGGATGATGTGGTCCATAACGATGGTGGCATCCACACGGTGATAGGAAAGACCATCTCGGCGCACCCATGCCGCATCAGGCAGCGCGCAGACACAGATCAACAGCGGCGCCTGGAAGAGCCAATCACGCCGATAGATAGGCTTCAACTCATCCTCACGGCCCCGCACATGTATCACGATGAGTTGGAAGGGTTGGCTGTTGATGGCGGTGGGGGCCAGGCGCGCCGCTTCGAGTATGGCGCGGAGCTTATCATCCTCGACCGGCCTATCTTGATAGGCGCGCACACTGTATCGGGCATTGATGAGTTCTGAAAATGTCATAGTCCTCTCTCCTCATTTGCAACATAACCGGCCAAGCGAGCAAGGCCGACGAATCTAAGTCACTCTGATCTGCGACCCCTGCGCGGTCTTTGTAATCTCGATGCGCGCCGGGAAAGCATCCTTTAGCTCTTCTATATGCGTAATCACGATAATGCGGTCGAAGTCGTCCTTAATCGCATTGATCGCCTCCACCATGCGCTCTTGCCCCACCGTGTCCTGTGAGCCGAAGCCCTCGTCGATTATCAGGGTGCGCAGCTGCGCGCCGGCGCGCCTTGCCAGCAGCCGCGAGAGCGCTATCCGGATGGCGAAGTTCACACGGAAGGCCTCGCCGCCGGAGTACATCTCATAGTCGCGGGTGCCAAGCGCATCACCGATCTTGATCTCTAGGGTTTCGATCACGCCCTCGCCGCTCTTCCGCGCGCGCTGCGTCTCGAAGCGGAGCGCCATCTGTCCGTTGGTGAGCCGTCGCAACAGATCGTTCGCGGCCACCTCGATTTCGGGTATGGCGGTTTCGATTATCATAGTCGGGATGCCGTTCTTGCCGAAGGCATCGCGCAGCTCCTTATAGATGCCCATCCGCTCGTTCAGTTGGTCGCGTTCAGCCTCCCGCGCGGCGCGCAGTTTGCGCTGCGCATCGAGCACGCTTACCTTCTGCTGCGCCACCCCCAACGCCTCACGCGCGCGCGCCTCCTCGATGCGGAGCACGCCGAGTTTCTCTTCGAGCGCGTCCGCGTCGACCAGCTCCGCGTCGAGCGCGACAATCTCGGTCTGCACGGCGTCCGCATCGGCACAGTCTTTGTCGAGCGTGCCCTGCCAACGTGCACGGCGGGCGGTGGCCTCGGCAAGAGCTTGCTCCGCCTCGGCTTGTCCGGCGGTAGCAGCATCGAGCGCAGCCTTGCGTGCCTCGACAGGCGCCAGCTCGTCAACCGTGCGGCGGGCGTCCGCGTGCGCCTCGGCATCATAGCCCAGCGCAGCAATCTTGGCCATCACCTCGCTCAACACAGCCTGGGTATCGCGTGCATAAGCCTTCGCGTCCAGGCGCTTTTGCAAATCGGAGCGTTCGGCCCGGAGCGTTTTGAGCCGATCTCGCAAGGTCGCCGCCTGCGCAACCTGCTCGGTCAGCCGGGCCTTGTGCTGCATCTTAGCCTCAATCTTGACCGCGATCGTGGCTTGGCGCCGCTCGAACTCCGCCCGCGCTTCGACCGTTTGACGGACTACCTCGTGCGCATCTGCATCATAAGCGAGCTTAGCAAGCGCCGCGTTAACCTTGTCCAGCGCGGCGTGCTCGGTCGGCGCGAAGTCTCCCGCATCGAGACGTTTTTGCAGCGCGGCGTGCTCGGCCCGGAGCGCCTCCGCGCGGGTGCGTGCATCCTCGGCGGCGGCGATTTGGTCGCCCAGCGTCGCCTTGCGCGCCTGCTTCTCCGGCAAGCGCGCGGTCTCTTGCTCGATCGCCTTGATATCCTTCTGACATTGGGCCAGCTCTACGCCGATAGCGTTGAGACGCGCGATGTTGTCTTGGCGCTGCGTTTCCTTCTGCGCATACTCGCCCCTCAGCTGCACGATCATATCGGCACGGTGCTCCTCACTGAGGTCTTGACCACAGAGCGGACAGGCCGGCGCATCGGTGGCTTCGAGGCGGGCCAAGCGGTCCTCGTGCTCCGCCATCTCCACTTCGAACCGGCGCTTTTCGCTCTGCAGAGCAGCACGCTCCTCCTTGAGCGCCGTCACCGTGTCACGCAGCGCCCGCGCCTCGGCCTCACGCGCCGCAAGCGCGGTGATCTCGGCCTCGACCGCTGCAAGCGCGGTCTGTGCTGCGCTGCCCGCCTCGACCCGGCGGGCAGCTTCGGCGATGCGATCGTCGAGCGCGCGCAATTCCGACTCCAGTTGGCTGCGCGCCGCATTAATGCTCTGCACCAGAGTGCTGCGATCCTCTCGCAGCGCGCCGTGCCGTCGGGCGCGCGCGTTGAGGTCCTTCTCTTGCCGGACGGCCTCTTGCCACTCGGCATACCCCGCCTCGATCTGCGGGCGCTTGGCACTTAGAGCGGCAATCTCGGCCTCGACCAGAGCACACTCTGTCTCGGCTTGCGCGCCCGCCTCGACCCGGCGGGCGACCTCGGCGATGCGTTCATCTATCAAGCGTAGTTCTGTCTCTAGTTCGAGGCGCGCGGCATGGATGCTCTGCTCCATCCTGCTCTGCTGTGATTGCAGCTCCGACCGGGCAAGCCGCCGGTCGTTGAAATCCTGCACCGCCGCGAGTGCGCTCTGCCACGCTTGATACTGTGTCTCGATATCGGCCTGTGCATCGAGGAGGGCGCGGTAATCGGCAAGGCGGGCAGCGCAGCGTTCTAGGTCGGAGGTGGCGCGCGTCAAGGCATCCCGGTTCTGCGCGATGCGTTTCTGCAAGTCATTGAGGCGTGTCTGGGCGGCACTGCGGCGATGCCGTGCGTTCTCGACTGTGCGGAAGCGCGCCTCGACGTCGCGCAGCCGCCCGGTGGCGACGAGCGTGCGGTCCTTTGCCGCGTCCAGCTCCTGTTGATATTGCGCGGCATGGGCCAACTCCGCATCGATGGCCTGGAGCTGGCCCTCCAGCACCCCCAAATCCTGCCGCAGTGCTTTGATGGCATCTTTGGCGCGGTCTTCGTAGGTAGCCCATACCGACAAGCCCAAAATATCGCCGAGGGTTTTCTTGCGCTCGCCGGCGGTCTTGGTGGTGAACTCGTCGGCGCGGCCCTGCAACAGCAGCGACGAATTGATAAAGGTCTCGTAATCCAAGCGCAGTACAGCGACGATCTTCTTTTGTGTGGCGCGCGCGGTCGGCTCGTTGATGGTCCGCCACCGGTCCCCGTCACGTATCATGAAGTCGAGCGAAGCTGTGCCGGTGCGCTTGGTCCGGGTGCGTTTGCGGAACACCCGGTAGATTTGCCCGCCCAAGTCAAAGTCGAAGACCACATACATTTGGTCAACATCACGGCTGAGGTTAAAGAGCGCATCGCCCCGGCCCCGTGCCTTGCCCCACAGCGCCCATGTAATCGCATCGAGCAAGCTGCTCTTACCGGCGCCGTTTGCC
>CAZJBO010000267.1:2278-4359 GCA_964544075.1 uncultured Anaerolineae bacterium | reverse complement strand
TAAAATATGGCTCCACCATCAGCGCAATGTCGGCGGCGAACCATATCACCAACCCCAACCTGATCTATGTCGGACAGACGCTCGCCATCCCGAACTGCAATGCCGCCGGGCAACCGGCACAGCAATCCACCGGGCATCGCACCCATGTGGTACAGCGCGGCGAGAACCTATTCCGCATCGCACTGCGATACCGGGTAACCGTTGATGCGCTGGCCGCTGCCAACGGCATAAGCAATCCCGGCTTGATCTACGTAGGCCAGACGCTTAGCATCCCGTAACCACAGCGCTTTGTCAACGCCGGGCTATTGGAGCAAGCACTTCAATAGCCTTTTCTTTTGGAGTCTTCCATGATCGAAACCGTTCTCGAAACCAAACACATCTTTGAGGGCCGCATCGTTAAGCTGGACGTGCACACCGTGCGCCTGCCCAGCGGCAACATCAGCAAGCGAGAGGTTGTCTGGCATAACGGCGGGGTGGGGATTGTCCCCATCGACGATGCCGGGAACATTATCATGGTGCGCCAATTCCGGCTGCCGGCACAACAAGTCTTGCTCGAAATCCCCGCCGGCGGGCGCGATGGGACCGAGGCCCCACGCGATTGCGCAATCCGCGAGCTACAAGAAGAGATCGGCTATAAACCCAACGAATTGATCGAGCTTGGCGCGTTTTTCGTCGGCGCCGGGTATAGCAGCGAGGAGATGCACCTATACCTGAGCCGTCGGCTTGAGCCTTCGCGCCTCGAACCGGACGATGACGAAAGCCTTGAGGTTGTGCGGATGCCTTTTGCCGAAGTATTGGAGATGGCCTATGATGGGCGGCTGATCGATGCAAAGTCCATCATTGCCGTGATGCGTGCCGCCCCCTACCTGCAAAACACCTAGCCCCAAAGAAATTTTTACAGAGAACAAAAGCGCCCGGCCTTGCGTAAAGGCCGGGCGCTTGTACGTATGCCCTAAGAGGTCGGCGCGGGGGTCGCAGCGCCAGCCGATTCAAAGGGCAAGACGTGGCTTGCATCCTCAGGTGGGGTCACGGGTAGGATAACATAAAAGGTCGCGCCGGGGAAATTCTCCAGATCAAAGCCTTCGCTCTCGCAATAGATGCGCCCGCCGTGTCCCTCGATCACCCCGCGCGCGATGGTCAGGCCCAGGCCCGGCCCGGCGCCCATGAATTTGGTCGTGCCGGTCGAGTGGAGCGATGGGTCGGCGCCCCGGAAGAACTTCTCGAAGATCAAAGACAGGTGTTCGGGCGCCACCCCCACCCCGGTATCGGTTATCGATATGCGAATCTCGGTGGCCTCGCCTGCCTCATCGGTGGCGTAGACCTCGCCGATGATCTCGATGCTGCCGCCATCGGGCGTATACTTGACCGCGTTCACGATCACGTTACGGAAGGCCTGCACCAGGCGTTCCAAGTCGGCCTTGATGGGGGGCAGCTCGCCCAAACCACGCGCGGCCAGCGTGAGGTTGCGCTCTTTGAGCGCATCGGTGAGCGGGTCGATCGCCATGCGCATAATGCTCACGGGCCGCGCCTCGACAAAGCGTAAGTCCATCGCGTCCACATCAAGCTGCGATACGTCGAGCATATCGCTGATGAGCACTTCGAGGCGTCCGGTTGCCTTGCGCAGCTTGGCAGTGATGTCGTTAACCATCGTCTCTTCCAAAAAGCCTTGCTCGCTGAAAGCCTGCATGATATCGGTATATCCCCGAATCTGGGCAAGGGGGGTGCGCAGCTCATGGGAGGCGATGGTGATGAAGTCACTCTTGACCGTATCGAGCCGAGCGAGCTGGGCGTTCGCCTCGTTGACGCTCTCGTTAAGCGCGATCATCTCTGCCTCGCGGGTGCGCAGATCGTCTACGAGGCGTGCATTACGCAGAGAGATACCGGTCTGGTTGGCGATGGTGATGAACAAGGACAACTCTTGCGCATAGAAGGGCGTATCGTCCAGCTTCGAGCCGCTGGCGATGATGCCGATCAACTCGTCGCCGACGATGATGGGCGCATACACATTCATCTGCTGTTCGGCAAAGAAAGCGCGTTCTTCCGGGCCGACCCCGGCAAAACGGCTTTGGTATTCCAGGTCA
>CAZJBO010000267.1:0-2268 GCA_964544075.1 uncultured Anaerolineae bacterium | reverse complement strand
AGTGAAGCAAAACGCTGCGGTCTTTGCTTAGGGTCTGATAGATCGGGCTGTCGTAGTGAAGTACGCCGCAGTCCTCCTCCTCACCCGACCCATTGAGCGGCTTCAACAAGATAACGTCGTCCTTCTCCTCGGTCAGGATGAGCGCGCCGCTCTTCACCTTAAGCACTTTCTTGAGCGTATCTATAAGGTGTATTGCCAGCTGGTGCAGGTCGATCTGCACGACGATCTCTTGGCTATAGCGGCGCAGCGCCTGGGTGGGGTCCATCAAGACATTGCCCAGCAAGCGGTTCGCCAACCACTCTGTGAGCTTGATAAGGGGCGCTGTAATAATTGCCGCGCCGAGCGCCAGCAGCATCAGGCCCCAGAACGAATCGAAGAGCAGGACCTGTGCGAGCAGCAAGAGCACCAACATCACCGGCATCATCACCAGCGCGATCATCCAGAAGCGTATAGCGCGGTGCGCGGTGCGGCGAATATCGACGATGCGGTGCAAGGCCATGCCATACACAGCGCCGATCAAGCTCAACAGCTGCACAGCCCAGCCTATCTCGCTCCACAGCCGCACTCCGCTGGTGCCCAACGCCAAGCCCAAGAAGAACAGAGGGACGATGACCACCCAAAAGAGCATCCGGTTAGCAAGTTCCGGCAAGTGTGCATGGCGGTAGGCGCGCAGCGTTATGCCCATGTGATAGACGAACAACACCACCCACCCGCCGATGCAGAACAAAGCCGGCAGGTTGGGGTTTTGGATCGCGTCGCGCTCCCATCCGGGCGTCCCCAGAGTGAGCGGCACCGTGCTGAGGCCGGTCAAGGGCAGACACAAGAGCCACAATGCGCCCAATGCGGTGATCCCAAAATGTATCTTGTGGCGCAAGAAGCGCATCGAAAGCCGGCTAAAGGTGAACATTGCCAATGCAGACAGATAAACGCTCAGCGCCGGTTGCGTCAGGTTGTAGGGGAAGTGGTAGACTTCGTGGGAGGTGGGAGAGAGCAGTGCGTGGGGCAGGATGCTTAGCAGAGAAGCGCCGACCGCGCCAAACAGCCAAACACTCAACCCGCCTTGTTCTGCCTGTTTGCGAAACAAAAAGATCAATATAAAAACGTAGGCAACCACGATCACCAGCGCCAGCAAAGCCGCAACAGCGACCGGGTCGGTCAGGAGAGTAGAAAGTATTGGCACCGAGGCATTAACTCCGTGTCTGCGCAGCGAAGAAACAGTCTACAGAAGACAGCACATAGAATAAACCGTTACGGCAAATACAGCCACCTATTTCAGAATATAATACGTCCCTCTCTTAGACCCTATTTTGAGCAATATGCCCTGTTTTGCCAAATCCACCAAATCCAGCCGCAGCGTCTCGGCGGAGACGTCCGGGCAGAGCTGCCGGTATTCCCGGTTGGTGATCGCGCCGTGATCGCGGATATAGTTCAGAGCACGCGCCTGGCGCTCGTTCATACTCCCGGCACGGCTGGGCACGGCGGCGCGCTCGCGCAAGTTAAAGAGCGTCACCGTGAAGGCATAAGGCTTCGCGGTGAACTTAGGCGGGGGGTGCCCCTCTTGCACCATCTCCTCAACCATGCGGTCTATGCCTAAGCCCAGCTCTTCGATGAAACCCCACTGGAACAGGCCGGAGACGATGCGCGGATTGCGCGAGAAGTGTTCTTCGATCAGGTTATCGACCGTGATGTAGCCCGGCAGACCGCCCGGTGAATGCACTTCAAGCCGATCTGCATACATGCGCACCTCGACACGTCGGCCCTTCAGCCGATAGTCGCGGTGACAGATCGCGTTAACCACCGCCTCGCGCACGGCGAACTGGGGATACTCAGGGCGCTCCTCACGCTTCAGACCCGTCACGACCGCGCTGACCGCCATCTCACTCCAGATCAAGTTCCAGGTTGATTCTACCACGTGCGGCAGAGGTCCGGTAATCTCCTCACGCCGCCCATAACCGGCCTGCCCACCCGCGCCGCGCGGCTCGGTGCCGCCGAACTTAACAAACACCACGCTGCTCTGCGGCAGCCATGCTTGCGGGCGCTTGCCGAAGAGCAGCAACCCGGTCACGGTGGGCGTGCCGTCTTCGGTGAGGGCACCGATCTCTACAAGCATCGACTGCACCGGCCCATCGTACGCACGGCGTGTGCGCTTCTCGCGCATGGTTAGGTAAATGTCGATCATCTCCGGGTCGAGATCGTCATAAGTCGCGCCGGGCACCGCCTCGGATTCGTAATCACCGGCGCTCTTGGTGGCGGCGAGCTGCCGAACCT